>NZ_BAAGTX010000014.1:0-125227 GCF_054781695.1 Thalassiella azotivora | reverse complement strand
GGCCGCTGCTCGTCGCCCGCGCGCTGGAGCTGCTCGCCGCCGAGCCGCGCGCCGTGGACGCGGTCGACGCGGCGGCGCTGGCCCGCGTCGTGCGCATCCGGCCCGACCTCGGCAGTCCCCAGGGCGCCGAGGCGGCGGGTCCCAGCCGCAGCGTCACGCCCGCGTGCGTGCTGGAGGTCGCCGCCCACGCGGGATGGCGCGCGGGCGAACCGCTGCTCGCCCGGACGCTCCTGAGCCGCGCGGAGCAGCTGCGGGGACCGTCCACCGGCCCGACCGCCCACGCCCTGGCCCTCACCGGGCGGATGGAGCTGCTCGGCGGCGCCGTCGGCTCGGCGCGGGGCACCCTGCTCGACGCCGCCCGGGGGCTGGCCGCCCACGACCCCCACCTGGCCGTCGACACGCTCGTGCTCGCGGCCGACGCCGTCTGCCAGGACGCCGCGCCCCGCGACCACGCCGACGCGCTGGCCCAGGCACGCGCGCTCGTCGCCCGGGGCGTGCCGGGGGCGGACCTGGTGGTGGCCTACCTCACCGGCCTCGCCGCCGCGCTCGGGCTCGACCACGCGACGGCCCGGGACCGGCTCGGCCTCGTCGTCCGCCGCGCGGAGGACGCCAACGGCCCGTTGCGCGACCCGCTCGCGCTGGTGCGGGCGGGGATGGCGGCCATCGTGGTCGGCGACGACCTGGCCGCGCGCCGGATCGCCCGCCGCGCCGTGACGGCCGCACGCGACCGGCAGGACGCCGCGACCGTCCCGCACGCACTGCAGCTCGCGGCCTACGCCGACCTGGCGCTGGGACGGCACACCGAGGCCTCCACCGCCGCCGTGGAGAGCGCGCACCTGGCCCGCGCGACCGGCCAGGACGGCGTCGCCGCCGGCAGCCTCGCCCTGGCGGCGCTGCTGGCCGCCCTCAGCGGCGACACCGACACCTGCCACGACCGGCTGCGGCGGCTGAGGGCACCCAGCGACGCCGAGCCCACACCCGTCGTCCGGGGACTGGTCGCCTGGGCCCTGGCCGCCCTCGACCTGCACGCCGGCCGTGCGCCGTCCGCGGTGGGCCGGCTGGCGCCGCTCGTCACCGGCGGCACCGACCCGCGCCGCTCGGCGCTGCAGGTGCCCGCGGCACTGCACCTCGTCGAGGCCGTGGGACGCGCCGGCGGCGTCCCCGGCGCGGTGCGGGCGCAGGCCGTGGTCGCCCTCGACGTCGTGGAGGGCTGGGCGGCTCTGGCGCCCAGCCCCACGTGGCGGGCGCTGTGCCGCCGGGGACGGGCGCACCTGAGCGGCGACGCGACCGAGGCGCACGCCCACTACGAGGCGGCCGTCGACGCCCACCGGGCCGGCGACTCCGACTTCGCCTGGGCCCGCACCGAGCTGCTGTTCGGTGAGGACCTGCGCCGTCACCGCCGCCCCGCGGAAGCGCGCGAGCACCTGCGCTGCGCCGAGGAGCTGTTCGACCACCTCGGGGAGGAGGCGTGGTGCCGGCGCACCCGCAGCGAGCTGCGTGCGGCGGGGGAGCGGGACGCCGGGGGGCCCCACGTGACCGTCGACCTGACCCCGCGCCAGGAGCAGATCGCCGTGCTGGTGGCCCAGGGCGCGACGAACAAGGAGGTGGCCGACCGGATGTTCCTGAGCACCCGGACCGTCGAGCACCACCTGCGAGGCATCTTCACCCGCCTCGGCGTGCGCTCGCGGACCGAGCTGGCGGGCCTGCTCGCCGGGACGAGCCCGCAGTGAGGCGGCCGCACCGGGCGGCCGGGGGTCAGCGGCGCACGGCCGCGTACAGGACGTAGTCCAGCGAGCGGCCCTGCCGCTCGACGGTCAGGTCCACGCGGTCGCACCCGCCCAGCACCCGGGCGAGCCGGTGCTCCAGCGCGGGGTCGGGGTCCGCGGACCAGACGGCCAGCACGCCGCCCGGCCGCAGCGCCGCCCGGGCGGCGCCGAGCCCCTGGTCGGCGTACAGCCCCTCGTTGGCGGGGTGGGTGAGGAACGCCGGCCCGTTGTCGACGTCCAGCAGCACGGCGTCCAGCAGCGGGCCCTGCCAGCGGCGCAGGACGTCGGCGACGTCCCCGACGACCACCTCGACGCGGTCGTCGTCGAGCAGCCCGGTCGCCTGCGGCACCAGCCCGTCGCGCACCCACCGCACGAGCGCCGGCTCGATCTCGACGACGTGCACCCGCCGGACGCGGGGGTCGGCCAGCGCCGCGGCGGCGGTGAAGCCCAGCCCGAGGCCGCCGACGAGGACGCTCAGGGGGCTGCCCGCCAGCCGGGCCAGGACCTCGTCGGCGAGCCGGCGCTCCGTGCTCGCGTCACCCGTGTCCATCAGGAAGACGCCGTTGGACACCAGCTCGACGACGGCGGAGACGTCCAGCGGGTGACCGTCGGTCGCGGACCGTCGGCGCAGGACGAGCTCACCGAGGACCCCCTGCGCCCGGGCCAGCACCTGCGACCCCGGGCCGATCACGCCGCTCACCGCTGGATCAGACGCCGGCGGGCTGCTCACCGCCGACGTCGCCGTCGAGGTGCACCAGCCGCACCTGACCGTCGACGAGGCGGTACACCAGGCCGACGACGGCGCACCGGCCCTCGGCCACCTCCCGCGCCAGCACCTGGGACCGCTCGGTCAGCAGCCGCGCGGTGTGCTGCACGTGGGCCACCAGGACCTCGTCCGGGGTGGGCGCGTCGTCGTGCCGGCGACGGGCCACCAGGACGCTGGGGGTGACCCGCTCGACCACGTCGCGCAGGAACCCCCCGGGCACCTCACCGCTGGCCACCGCCTCCAGCGTCGCCGACACGGCGCCGCAGCTGTCGTGGCCGAGGACGACGACCAGCGGGATGCCGAGCACCGACGACCCGAACTCCAGCGACCCCAGCACACCGGTGTCCACGACGTGCCCCGCGGTGCGCACCACGAACAGGTCACCGAGCCCCTGGTCGAAGACGATCTCGGCGGCCACCCGGGAGTCCGAGCAGCCGAACACCGTCGCGAACGGGTGCTGGCCCTGCGCCACCTCGGCGCGGTGGGCGGCGTCCTGGTCGGGGTGGTCCGGTTCGCTGCGCACGAACCGGGCGTTGCCCGCGGTCATGGCGGCCCAGGCCTCGGCGGGGGTGGTGGGGCGGGTGCTCTGCTCTGCCGTCACGCCGCCGATGATGGCAGGAGCCGGCGCCGCCGGCAGCGCCGCGTGGTGTGATGTGGCGCATGGACGAGCTCGTGCCGCTGGACGACGACGTCCTGGACCGCACGCTGGGCCGCCTGGTGCAGTACGCCGTCGAGGGCGTCGGCCCGCTCAAGGGTGCCGCCGACCTCGTCGACCCGCTGCGCCGCAGGGGCCTGTCCACCAGTCGCCTACTCGACCGGCTCGTCCGCACCCAGTGCACCCAGGCCACCGTGCAGGGGGCCGTGGCCGGGGTCGGCGGGGTGGTCACCGCGACGGTGGGCCTGGTCCCCGCGACCGCCGCCGCGCTGTTCGTCCAGGCCCGGCTGGCCGCCGCCGTCGCCCACGCCCACGGTCACGACCTGGACGACCCGCGGGTCAGGGCCCGCGTCGCCGGTCTGCTCGTCGGCTCGTCGGCGTCCACCACGTCCAAGCGCGTCGGCATGCAGGTGGGGGAGCGGGCGCTGCGCGGCGTCGCGCCGCGGCTGCAGGCCCGGGCGGCGTCCCGCACGGCCGCCCGCGTCGCCGCCGGTCGCGCCGTCAGCCCCCTGACCCGTCGCGTCGCTGCGGGCGGCGCCGCCCGTGCCGTGCCGTTCGTCGGGGCCGTCGTCGGCGGAGCGGTCGACCTGGCGGTCACCCGACGGGTCGCGGAGAAGGCACGCCGCGAGTTCGGCGACCCGGCGACTCCGGACCAGGCGTCGGTGCCGCCGGCTCCCGGGCCGACGTCGTCGGCCTGACGTCCGCCTCCCGGGTCAGGCGCCCGGACGGCGCCCGATGCTCATCGCGACGGGCTTGGCGGTCTCCGCGAAGAAGTCGTTGCCCTTGTCGTCGACCACGACGAACGCGGGGAAGTCCTCCACCTCGATCCGCCAGACGGCCTCCATCCCCAGCTCGGGGTACTCCAGCACCTCCACCGAGCGGATGCAGTCCTGGGCCAGCCGCGCGGCCGGACCGCCGATCGACCCGAGGTAGAAGCCGCCGTGCCGCTCGCACGCCTGGGTCACCTGCGACGACCGGTTGCCCTTGGCCAGCATCACCAGCGACCCGCCCGCCGCCTGGAACTGGTCGACGTAGGAGTCCATCCGTCCCGCCGTCGTGGGACCGAACGACCCGGACGCGTAGCCCTCCGGGGTCTTGGCGGGCCCGGCGTAGTAGACGGCGTGGTCGCGCAGGTACTGCGGCATCGGCTCACCGGCGTCCAGCCGCTCCTTGATCCTGGCGTGCGCGATGTCGCGTGCCACCACGAGCGGGCCGGTCAGGGACAGCCGGGTGCGCACGGGCAGCCGGGACAGCTCGGCGCGGATCTCCGCCATCGGCCGGTTCAGGTCGACGCGCACCACGTCGGTGTCGTCGAGGTGCTCGTCCGTCGTGTCCGGCAGGTAGGACGCGGGGTCGGTCTCGAGCTGCTCGAGGAACACCCCCTCGGGGGTGACCTTGCCCAGGGCCTGGCGGTCCGCGGAGCAGGACACGGCGATCGCGACGGGGCAGGAGGCGCCGTGGCGGGGCAGGCGCACCACCCGCACGTCGTGGCAGAAGTACTTGCCGCCGAACTGGGCGCCGATGCCGAACCGGCGCGTCAGCTCCAGCACCTGCAGCTCGAGGTCGAGGTCGCGGAACCCGTGCCCCGACGGCGACCCGGACGTCGGCAGGGCGTCGAGGTACTTCGCGCTGGCGTACTTCGCCGTCTTCAGCGCGAACTCCGCCGACGTGCCGCCGATGACGACGGCCAGGTGGTACGGCGGGCAGGCCGCGGTCCCCAGCGAGCGCAGCTTCTCGTCGAGGAACACCATCATCCGCTCGGGGTTCAGGACGGCCTTCGTCTCCTGGTACAGGAACGACTTGTTCGCCGAGCCGCCGCCCTTGGCCATGAACAGGAGCTTGTAGGCGTCCTCGTGGCCGTCCGAGGTGTCGCTGTACAGCTCGATCTGGGCGGGCAGGTTGGAGCCGGTGTTGCGCTCATCCCACGTCGTCAGCGGCGCCAGCTGGGAGTAGCGCAGGTTCAGCGAGGTGTAGGCGTCGTACACGCCGCGGGCCAGGGCCTCCTCGTCGCTGCGGTAGACCAGCCCGTCCGGGCCGGCGGCCGACCCGCGCAGCACGTGCCCGCCGCGCTTGCCCATGACGATGGCCGTCCCCGTGTCCTGGCACATCGGCAGCACCCCGCCCGCGGCGATGTTGGCGTTGCGCAGCAGGTCCAGGGCGACGAAGCGGTCGTTGGCGCTCGCCTCCGGGTCGTCGACGATCCGCCGCAGCTGGGCCAGGTGCGCGGGCCGCAGGTAGTGGGCGATGTCGTGCATCGCGGTGCTGGCGAGGAGCCGCAGGGCCTCGCCGTCGACCTCCAGGAAGCGTCGCCCGGCCGCCTCGACGACCCGCACCCCCTCCGTGGTCAGCAGCCGGTAGGACGTGTCGTCCGGGCCGGTGGGGAGCAGGTCGCTGTAGTCGAACGGCGCGGTCACACGGGTCTCCTGGGCGGCGGTGCGGCGGGGTGCGGGGTGGTGGTCGGGGTGGTGGCTGGCGTCGCCTCGCGAGGATATCCGCGGGCGTCGGCCGTCCGGTCGGCCGGTCACGAGCGCGTCACGGGCGCTTGCCGGGCGGGCCCCGGATGGTGCAGTGTCCGAGCAGGGTCCGTGCGCTGCGGACCTGCCGGACGGAGGTGCCACGTGACCGTCCCCGGACGTCGGACGCCGCGAGCGGTGACGGCGGCCGTGCGTCCGGTCGAGGGCGGGTCCGCGAGCATCGCCGACGTCGCCCGGACGGCGGGGGTGTCCATCGCCACCGTCTCCCGCGCCCTGCGCGGGCTGCCGGAGGTCGCCGAGACGACCCGCCAGCGCGTGATCGCCGCGGCGGTCGAGCTGGACTACGCCGTGTCCCCGCTGGCGGCCGGGCTGGCCAGCGGCAAGGTGCGCAGCATCGCCGTCGTCACCCCGCACGTGGGTCGCTGGTTCTTCGGCGAGGTGCTGCACGCCGTGTCCGCCGTCGTCGGCCAACGCGGGTACGACATCGTCATGTACGTCGTCGACAGCGTGCAGGCCCGCCGCTCGTTCTTCTCCGACCTGCCGCCGCGCGGCCGCGTCGGCGGCGTGATCACCATGGCGATGCCGATGTCCGAGCACGAGACGGACCGGCTGCGGTCCCTGCGCGTGCCCGTCATCGCCGTCGGGCACGACGCCGACCTGCCGCGGGTGCGGGTCGACGACCGCCTCGCCGCGCGCACCGCCGTCCAGCACCTCGTCGACCTCGGGCACGAGCGGATCGCCGTGGTCAACGGGGACGCGGGGGAGTCCTGGGACTTCGTCGTCCCACGGCACCGGCTCGAGGCGTACGAGCAGGTGCTGAGGGAGAACGGGCTGTGCGTCGACCCGCGGTGGCGGCCCAACGGCCACTTCACCGCCGACGGTGGCCAGGTCGCGATGCAGCAGATCCTGGACGCCGGCCCGCCGTACCCCACCGCCGTGTTCAGCCAGTCCGACGAGATGGCGTTCGGGGTGCTGCGGGCGCTGCGGCGCGCCGGGCTGCGCGTGCCGCACGACGTGTCGGTGGTCGGGGTCGACGACCACGAGCTGGCGCGCCTGTGGGACCTGACGACGGTCGCGCAGCCGGTCGCCGAGCACGGCCGGGTCGCGGCCCAGCGCCTGCTGGACGCCATCGACGCCGGCGGCCCGGCGCCGGACGAGGCCGAGGAGACCCTGCTGCCCGTGCGGCTCGTCGTCCGCAGCACGACGGCCCCGCCGGCGCGGCTGCGGGGGCCGTCGGAGCACGCGGACGAGCCCGCCGCTCGGGATGCGGGAGGGGCACCGAAGGGGTAGGACCGACACACCACGGTGATCACCGACGCCCGCGGCGCCGCGACACCGACTCTGCCGAACAGGAGGCGACATGGGTGCCAGGCACGGTCGACTCAGGCTGGGGGTGGGGGTCGTCGCGGCCCTGTCCCTGGGCGTCCTGACCGCCTGCGGCGGCGACGAGGGCGGGCCACCGACACTGAACTGGTACGTCAACCCGGACTCCGGCGGCCAGGAGCGGATCGCCCAGGAGTGCACCGAGGAGTCCGGCGGCGCCTACCGCATCTCGTTGCAGCGCCTGCCGCGGGACGCGCCCGGCCAGCGCGAGCAGCTCGTCCGGCGCCTCGCGGGCAACGACACCTCCGTCGACCTGATGAGCCTGGACCCGCCGTTCATCCCCGAGTTCGCGGCGGCGGGCTACCTGGCCGACGTCCCCGACGACGTCGAGGACGAGGTGACCGAGGACGTCGTCCAAGGGGCGCTCGAGGGCGCCACCTGGGACGACGAGCTGGTGACGCTGCCGTTCTGGGCCAACACCCAGCTGCTCTGGTACCGCCAGTCCGTCGCCGAGCAGGCGGGCCTGGACATGTCGCAGCCGGTGACCTGGGACCAGCTGGTCGAGGCCGCCGACCAGACCGGCACCACGCTGGCGGTGCAGGGCACGCGCGCCGAGTCCATGACGGTGTGGGTGAACGCCCTCATCGAGTCGGCGGGCGGGCAGATCCTGGAGAACCCCGACGCGGAGGCCACCGAGTACGAGCTCGGGATCGACAGCGAGGCGGGCGAGCAGGCGGCCCAGGTCATCTCCTCGATCGCCGAGGCGGACGTCGGCGGTCCGCAGCTCGCGACCGCCAACGAGGACATCAACGCGACGATGTTCGAGTCCGAGGACGCGGGCTTCATGGTCAACTGGCCGTTCGTCTACCAGCGGGCCGCCGGCTACGTCGAGGCGGGGAACCTGGCGCCGGAGGAGTTCGAGGACTACGGCTGGGCGATCTACCCGCGGGTGGAGCAGGGGACCGAGTCCGCGCCGCCGTACGGCGGCATCAACATCGGCGTCAGCTCGCTCAGCGAGAACGTCGACCTGGCGTTCGAGGCCGGCCGGTGCATCGTCGCCGAGGAGAAGCAGAAGGAGTACTTCCTCTCCGACGGCAACCCGCCGGCGAAGGCCACGGTCTTCTCCGACCCGCAGGTGCTCGAGCAGTACCCGATGGCCGAGACGATCCGTCAGTCCCTCGAGCAGGCCGCGCCGCGGCCGCAGACCCCGTACTACAACGAGATCTCCGTCGGCATCCAGCGGACCTGGCAGCCACCGTCGAGCGTCGACCCGCAGACCACGCCCGAACGGTCCGAGGAGCTGATCACCGCGGTCCTGAGAGGGGATGCGTTGCTGTGAGCACCCTGTCCAAGCAGCCGCCGCACGAGCAGGCCGAGAGCACCCGGGCCCGGCGCACGACGCGCAAGGTCACGACGTCCGACCGGGCCAAGGGGGAGCGCAAGCTCGCCTGGATGCTCGCCGGGCCGGCCTTCTTCGTCATGGTCGCCGTCACCGCCTACCCGATCCTGCAGGCCACCTACGACTCGCTGTTCGCCTACCGGCTCACCGACCCCGAGTCCCGCCGGTTCGTCGGCCTCAACAACTACGTCGTCATCCTCACCGACCCCGTGTGGTGGGACGCGTTCGGCGTCACCGTGCTCATCACGGTGGTGACGGTGCTCGTCGAGCTCGTCCTCGGCTTCGCCCTCGCCCTGGTGATGATGAAGGCGCTCAAGGTGGTCCGCCCGATCCTGCGGACGGCCATCCTCATCCCCTACGCCATCATCACCGTGGTCTCGGCGTTCGCCTGGTTCTTCGCCTTCGACATCACCTCCGGGTTCGTCAACCCCACCTTCGGGCTGGAGGGGACCGACTGGTTCGCCGACTTCGGCACCGCCGTCTCGGTGATCATGATGTCGGAGATCTGGAAGACCACGCCGTTCATCTCGCTGCTCATCCTGTCCGGTCTCGCCCAGGTCCCCGAGGACCTCCAGGAGGCCGCGAAGGTCGACGGGGCCACCTGGTGGCAGCGGATGTGGAAGGTCACCATCCCGAACATGAAGGCGGCCATCATGGTCGCCCTGCTGTTCCGGACCCTCGACGCCTTCCGCATCTTCGACAACGTCTTCATCATGACCGGCGGCTCGGCCGGCACCGAGACGCTGTCGTTCGGCGCCTACCGGCAGACCATCTCCCGGCTCGAGATCGGCCTGGGCTCGGCGTACTCGGTCCTGCTGTTCCTGTCCGTGGTGCTCATCTGCGTCGGCTTCATCAAGATCTTCAAGGTCGACCTGGCCCAGGCGAGGGGTGAGAAGTAGTGGACAGCCAGAACTACTCGACCAAGGAGAAGGTCCTCTGGTACGTCGCGGGCCTGCTCATCGTCCTGTACGCCCTCATCCCCGTCGCCTGGATCATCTCGCTGAGCTTCAAGCGGGGGGCGGACCTCACGTCCCAGACGTTCCTGCCGCCGGACCCGACGACCGACAACTACGCCCTCATCCTCACCGGTGACGCCTCCGACCTGTTCCTGCCGGCGCTGCGCAACTCCATCGGCATCTCGCTGATCGCCACGCTGGTGTCGGTGGTGCTCGCGATGTTCGCCGCGTACGCGATCGCCCGGCTCGACTTCCCCGGCAAGAAGGTCATCCTCACGACCGCGCTCGCGGTGGCCATCTTCCCGGTGATCTCGATCGTCACCCCTCTGTTCAACGTCTGGCGCACCATCGGGCTCTACGACACCTGGCCCGGCCTGATCATCCCCTACCTGTCCCTGACCCTGCCGATCTCGATCTGGACGCTGTCGGCGTTCTTCCGCGAGATCCCGTGGGAGATGGAGCAGGCCGCCCAGGTGGACGGCGCGACGTCCTGGCAGGCGTTCCGCAAGGTGATCGTCCCGCTCGCGGCACCGGGTGTCTTCACCACCGCGATCATCGCGTTCTTCATCGCCTGGAACGACTTCGTCTACGGCATCTCGCTGACGTCCACGGAGGCGTCCCGCCCGGTGCCCGCGGCGCTCGCGCTGTTCACCGGCGCCTCGCAGTTCGAGGAGCCCACCGGGGCGATCTCCGCGGCCGCGGTCATCGTCACCATCCCCGTCGTCGTCCTCGTCCTCATCTTCCAGCGGCGCATCGTCGCCGGCCTCACCAACGGCGCCGTCA
Organism: Thalassiella azotivora; assembly: GCF_054781695.1. Classification (NCBI taxonomy): domain Bacteria; kingdom Bacillati; phylum Actinomycetota; class Actinomycetes; order Kineosporiales; family Kineosporiaceae; genus Thalassiella; species Thalassiella azotivora. The sequence continues at coordinate 115,105 of NZ_BAAGTX010000014.1, read as the reverse complement.
AGGGCTGACCGGCTGCTCGAGAAGGAGATACCCCCATGGCAGCGATCGAGCTGAAGCACATCGACAAGGTCTACGGCGACGGCTTCCACGCGGTGAAGGACGTCAACCTGGACATCGCCGACGGCGAGTTCATGATCCTCGTCGGGCCGTCCGGCTGCGGTAAGTCGACGCTGCTGCGGATGGTCGTCGGGCTCGAGGACATCTCCGACGGCGACCTGCTCATCAACGGCAACCGGGTCAACGACAAGGCGCCCCGTCACCGCAACCTGTCGATGGTCTTCCAGAACTACGCCCTGTACCCGCACCTCACGGTCTTCGAGAACATCGCGTTCCCGTTGCGGCTGGCCAAGGCCGACGACTCCGAGGTCAGGCAGAAGGTGGAGCGGGCGGCCGACCTGCTCGAGCTGCGCGACCACCTCGACCGCAAGCCCGCGAACCTGTCCGGCGGCCAGCGCCAGCGCGTCGCGATGGGCCGGGCGATCGTGCGCGACGCCGACGCGTTCCTGTTCGACGAGCCGCTGTCCAACCTCGACGCCAAGCTCCGCGGGCAGATGCGCACCGAGATCGCCCGCATGCAGCGGCGGCTGGGCACCACGACCATCTACGTCACGCACGACCAGACCGAGGCGATGACGCTGGGCGACCGGGTCGCCGTCCTCAAGAAGGGCGTGCTGCAGCAGTGCGCGTCGCCGCGTGAGCTGTACGAGCAGCCGGTCAACCTGTTCGTCGCCGGGTTCATCGGCTCGCCGCCGATGAACTTCATGCCGGGCCGGGTGGACGGCGGCACCCTGCACCTGCCGTTCGTCGACGTCCAGCTGCCCGACGCGGTGGCGCAGCGGGTGCAGGGCAAGGACCTCGTCATCGCCGGGGTGCGACCCGAGCACTTCGAGGACGCCGACGTGATGGACAGCGACAAGGTGGAGCGGGGTGTCACGTTCGAGGCCGACGTCGACGTCACCGAGTGGCTCGGCGACTCCCTGTACGCCTACATCCCGTTCGAGGCCGACGAGGCGGTGCACGCCAAGCTGGAGGAGCTCGACCGCGAGCTCGACGGCGAGGGCATGCGCACCCAGCTGGTCGTGTCCCTCGACGCGATGAGCCGCGTCCGTGACGGCGACCGCGCGCGCCTGTGGTTCGACCCGCGGCGGATGCAGTTGTTCGACCCCGAGTCCGGGGACAGCCTCACCCGCGACGAGGAGGAGGCGATCCGCATCCAGGAGGAGAACGAGCGGCTGCGCAAGGAGTCGCTGGAGCGGGCGAAGGAGGCCGACCGGCGGCAGGCCGAGCGCAACGAGCGCCGCCAGGCCAGCTGACCGTCCGCCCGCTCACTCCCGCGGCCACTCACCCACCCATCCACCCGAGCCACCCATCCACCCGAGCCACCCACCCACCCGACCCACGCACCCCACGAGGCGGACGAACACGCCGCCGGCGCTTCGCTGGCCACGGCGTGTCCGTCCGCCTCGCGCGCGTCAGGCGGTGCCGTCGCCGCCCAGGAGGTGCCGCAGCTGAGCCAGCAGCGCCGCGGGCCGGGCGAGCACCTGCGCGTCCACCTGGAGCACCGTCCAGCCCTGTGCTCGCAGGCGGTTGTGCCGCGCCAGGTCCGCGCTGTGCTGCCTCGCTTCCCGGTGGTGGGCGCCGTCGTACTCGACAGCCACCCGCTGGCCCGGCCAGGCCAGGTCCAAGCGCGCGACGAAGGCGCCGGCTGGGGTCCGCACCTCGTACTGGCTGACCGGCCGGGGCAGCCCGGCGTCCAGCACGAGGAGCCTGAGCAGCGACTCGCGCGGTGACTCGCTGCCCGGATCGAGCTGGGGGACGAGCGCGTGCGCCCGCCTCGTCCCTCGCCCGCCGGCGCAGGCCGCAAGCACCGGGACCAGTTCCTCCACCGCCGTCCGCGTCGCCCGGAGCAGGGCGTCGGCGACCGGGACGGCGCGCACGGGCGGCAGGTCGCGCAGCAGGTCCACGACCGTGCGGGCGGGGGTCGTGCACCACCCGGCCGGTCCCTCGAGCACGTGCTGCGGCGGCAGCTGCTGCGCCCTGACCCTCAGCCCCGCCCGCGAGCGCGCCGCACCGCGCGGCAGCAGGTTGACGACGACGAGGTCGTCCGTGCGCGCCACGCACGTGCCCAACTCCCACGCCGCCGCCAGGCCGCAGGTCACGACGCGCTCAGGCAGGACGGCCCTGAAGGCTTGGAGCCGACGTCCGAAGTCGACGGTCCCGTCGGCCGTCCACCACGCACCACGGGCCAGGTGCTGGTAGGCGCTGGTGCGCAGCCGCCTGCGCGGGATCCACTCGTCCGCGGCGGCGACGGCGAAGGGTGCTGCGCGCAGTGGTGGTGGGACGGTCGGTCGGGTCACGCACGCAGTGGACGCCGGGCGGGAGACGCCCCGGCGCCGTCGCACCGGCGGCTGTGGACGGCGCGCCGAACCCTGCCCTCGTGTGGAGGGGACGCCGCGCACGGCCGGCCCGCTCGCCCCCGCTCGCCGCGCCAGCTCGCCCCGCCCGCCTCGACCCGCTCGCCCGCCCCACTCGACCACTCACCCACCCCGCGGGTCCGACGGACACGCCGCGGCGTCCGACCCGCCGGCGGCGCGTCTGTCCGACTCGCGGGGCCGGGGGTGAGGTCAGGAGTGACGTCGGGGTGAGGGAGCGTCGGGGCGGGGGAGGGTCGGGGCGGGGAGTCAGGCCAGGTCGGCCCGGGTGGGCGGGTCGGCGCCCGGGCGGGAGACCGTGACCGCGGCGACCCGGGCGGCGTGCGCGACCACGTCGCGCAGCACGTCGAGACCGATGTCGCGCAGCGCCTCCCGCCGCTCGGCGCCGAGCAGGTCGGCCTGCCACAGGCCGTCGAGCAGACCGGCCATGGCGGTGTCGCCCGCCCCGACGGTGTCGACGACGTCCACTCGCGGGGCGGCGACGTCCACCTCCCCGGCGGCGCAGACCGCGGTCGCGCCGTCTCCGCCGCGGGTCAGCACCACGACAGCCGGTCCGAGGGTCAGCCACCGGCGTACGAGGTCCGTCGGGTCGTCCGCCGGCGACAGCCACCGCGCGTCCTCGTCGCTGATCTTCACGACGTCGGACGACGCCACGAGCGCCTCGACCGCAGGCCGCACCTGGGCCGCCGACCCCATCAGGGCCGGGCGCAGGTTCGGGTCGTACGTGGTCGTCGACCGCGTGTGCGCCCCCCGCAGGACGCGGGCCACCGTGGCTGCCCCCGGCTGCAGCACCGCGGCGATCGACCCCGTGTGCACCGCGAGCGGCGCGGGCGGCAGGTCGGTGTCGGGGAGGTCCCAGTGCAGGTCGAACTCGTACCGGGCGCCGCCGTCCTCGCCGACCGTCGCGACGGCGGTGCTGGTGGGTTCGGCGGTCACCGACCCGGGCACGATCCGGACGCCCGACGCCTCGAGGTGCTCCACCACGGACCGCCCCCGGGCGTCGTCCCCGACGTGCGTGAGCAGGTACGTGGGGCGCTCGAGCCTGGCCAGCGCCAGGGCGACGTTCGCGGGGCTGCCCCCCGGGTGCTCGCTGACGGAGCCGTCCGGGCGGTGGACGACGTCCACGAGGGCCTCGCCGACGACGAGCACCCCGGCGGCCTCCACGTCAGCCCGCCCGGGTGAAGTCGACAGCCGAGTACGCCTGCAGCTTCGACAGCTGGTGCTCGCTGTCGATCAGCCGGATCGTGCCCGACTTCGAGCGCATCACCAGGCTCTGGGTACGCACCCCGCCGCGCCGATAGCGGACGCCGGTGAGCAGCTCGCCGTCGGTGATGCCGGTCGCGACGAAGTAGCAGTTGTCGGTGCTCACCAGGTCGTCCGTGGCCAGCACGGCGTCCAGGTCGAGGCCGGCGTCCTGCGCCCGCTCGCGCTCGGCGTCGTCCGTCGGCCACAGCCGGCCCTGGATGACGCCACCCAGGCACTTGAGCGCGCAGGCGGCGATGATCCCCTCCGGGGTGCCACCGACGCCGAGCATGAGGTCGACGCCCGTGCCCTCGCGGGCCGCCATGATCGCGCCCGCGACGTCGCCGTCCGTGATGAGCTTGATCCGCGCGCCGGTCTCCCGGATGTCGCGGACCAGGTCGTCGTGCCGGGGCCGGTCCAGGACGACGACCGTGACGTCCTCGGCCGAGCAGCCCTTGGCCTTGGCGATCCGCCGGACGTTCTCCTTCACCGGCAGCCGGATGTCCACGGCGTCCGCGGCCTCGGGTCCGGTGGCGAGCTTGTCCATGTAGAACACGGCGCTCGGGTCGTACATGGACCCGCGCTCGGCGACGGCCAGGACGCTGACGGCGTTGGGCATGCCCAGGGCGGTCAGCCGCGTCCCGTCGATGGGGTCGACGGCGACGTCGCACGCCGCTCCCGTGCCGTCACCGACGCGCTCGCCGTTGAAGAGCATCGGCGCCTCGTCCTTCTCGCCCTCGCCGATGACGACCACGCCGTCCATCTCGACGGTGCCGATGAGGGCCCGCATGGCGTTCACGGCCGCGGCGTCGGCGCCGTTCTTGTCCCCTCGGCCGACCCAGCGCCCGGCGGCCATCGCGGCCGCCTCGGTGACGCGCACGAGCTCGAGGCCGAGGTTGCGGTCCGGGGCCTCCTGGGCCACGGCCAGCTCCTGCGGGACCGTGGTCGTGGTCGCGGCGTCCTGGGGCAGCGTCATGCGGGGCGACTCCTTCGTCGTCGGGAGCGCCTCCCGGCGGCGGCCGTGGTGGCGCTGGGTACCTGCGCGGTGCCGCTCCGATGCTATCGGCGTGGCACCCGCCTGCACCGTCGGCCGGGCGCCGCGCGGCGGGCCACCCGGTGCGCGCCAAGGTGCGTGGGAGGATCAGTCACCCTCGGCGGCGACCGCGGCGTCGAGCCGGGCCCTGGCGCCGTCGAGCCAGCGGCGGCACCGGCGGGCGAGGGCCTCCCCGCGCTCCCAGAGCTCCAGGGTCTCCTCCAGGGCGACGCCACCGGTCTCCAGCCGCTGCACCACCTGCACGAGCTCGTCCCGCGCCTGCTCGTAGGTCAGGCCCTCGAGGTCGTCGCCGGCTCGCTCGTCGGCTGCCTCGTCCGAGGAGCTCCCGGGGGGCGCGGACGCCGGGTCGGTCACCTCGTCGGTCACCTCGTCGGTCGTGGTGTCGGCCTCCTGCGGCGACGGGCTGCGGCGGGGGCTCACGTGCTCACCCTAGGTCGTCGGGGTCCGCGGTCACCGACGTCACCTGCGCGGCGAGCCGGCCCCGGGCCAGCCGGACCCTGACCTCGTCCCCGGCGACGGCGCGCCCCGCGTCGCGCAGCACCTCGCCGTCCGCGGCCTGCACGACGGCGTAGCCGCGGTCGAGGGTCGACTGCGGCGACAGCGCCCGCACCGTGGCCTGCAGGTGGCGCACCTCGTCCTGGGCGCGGTCGAGGCGGACGGTGACCGCCCGGCGCGCACGAGCCAGCACGGCGTCGACGTGCTCGCGCTGGGCGTCGACGAGCACGGTGGGGCGCGCCAGCGCGGGGCGTGCGCACAGCGCCTCGAGCCGTGCGGTCTCGCCGTCCACGCGTGACCGCACGGTCCGCCGCAGCCGGTGCACGGTCGCGCCGAGACCGGCGAGCTCGTCGGCCACCGCGGGGACGACGCGGCGACCGGCGTCGGTCGGCGTGGACGCCCGGACGTCGGCGACGAGGTCGAGCAGGGGGGAGTCGACCTCGTGCCCGATGGCGCTGACGACGGGGGTCCGGCAGGCGCCGACGGCGCGCACGAGGGCCTCGTTGCTGAACGGCAGCAGGTCCTCCAGGGAGCCGCCGCCCCGGGCCACGACGATGACGTCCACCTCCGGGTCGGCGTCCAGGTCGGCAACGGCCCCCGCGACCGCCTCGACGGCGCCCACGCCCTGCACCGCCACCTCGCGGACCTCGAACCGCACTCCGGGCCACCGGTGCCGGGCGGTGACGACGACGTCGCGCTCGGCGGCGCTCGCGCGGCCGCAGACGAGCCCCACCGTGCGGGGAAGGAAGGGCAGCGGGCGCTTGCGCCCGGGGTCGAAGAGGCCCTCCGCCCCGAGGACCCGCTTGAGGTGCTCGATCCGGGCGAGCAGCTCGCCGACGCCCACCGGGCGGATGTCGACGGCGTTGAGCTGCAGCGTCCCCCGCCTCGTCCAGAACTCCGGCTTCGCCCGGACCACGACCCGCAGGCCGTCGCGGACGACGTCACCCAGCCCGGCGAGGACGCGCACGTGGCAGGTCACCGGCAGCGACATGTCGACGTCCGGGTCGCGCAGGGTGAGGAAGGCGGTGGTGGCCCCCGGACGCGTCCGCACCTCGACGAGCTGACCCTCGACCCACACCGGCGGCATCCGGGCGACGTAGTCGCTGATCTTGAGGGTGAGCACCCGGACCGGCCACGGGGTGTCCGCCGAGGTGTCGGCGGCGGTCTCCGGGAGGGTGCGCCGAGGCGCCGGCTGGGACGGGTCCACGGGTCGAACCTACGATGGGTGGGTGACAGCCCAGACGGACCGTCCCGCCCCCAGCACCCCGACCGCCTCCTCCGCCCCCGACGGCGCCCCCGTTGCGGCAGCCGCGGGGGACCGGCGCGTCCTGCTCGCAGCCCCCCGCGGCTACTGCGCCGGCGTCGACCGGGCGGTCGTCGCGGTCGAGAAGGCCCTGGAGCACTACGGCGCCCCCGTGTACGTGCGCAAGGAGATCGTGCACAACAAGCACGTCGTCACGACGCTGCAGGCGCGCGGCGCGGTCTTCGTCGACGAGACCGACCAGGTCCCGGAGGGGGCGCGGGTGATCTTCTCCGCGCACGGCGTCTCCCCGGCGGTGCACGCCCAGGCGGCCGTTCGGCAGCTGCAGACCATCGACGCGACGTGCCCGCTGGTGACGAAGGTGCACAAGGAGGCCGTCCGGTTCGCCTCCGACGACTACGACATCCTCCTGATCGGCCACGAGGGCCACGAGGAGGTCGAGGGCACCGCGGGGGAGGCCCCTGAGCACGTCCAGCTCGTCGACGGCCCCGACGCCGTGGACGGCGTCACGGTGCGTGACCCCGACAAGGTCGTGTGGCTGTCCCAGACGACGCTGAGCGTGGACGAGACGATGGAGACCGTGCGCCGGCTGCGCGAGCGGTTCCCCTCGCTGCAGGACCCGCCGAGCGACGACATCTGCTACGCCACGCAGAACCGCCAGGTCGCGGTGAAGAAGATCGCCCCGCAGGCGGACCTGGTCATCGTGGTCGGCTCGGCGAACTCCTCGAACTCGGTGCGGCTGGTCGAGGTGGCGCTCGAGCACGGTGCACGTGCCAGCCACCGGGTGGACCACGCCGGGGAGATCGACGAGACCTGGCTGGACGGCGTCACCACGGTCGGCGTGACCTCGGGGGCCTCGGTGCCGGAGATCCTCGTGCAGGACGTCCTGGCCTGGCTCGCCGAGCGCGGGTACGGCGAGGTGCAGGAGGTCCGGACGGCGGAGGAGGACCTGATGTTCTCCCTGCCGAAGGAGCTCCGTCGTGACCTGAAGGCCGCCGCCCCCCGCAGCTGACGGTTGCCGCCCCACGCCGCGGCGGGGCGCTCGCCGTCCTGGCGGTCATGCTCAGGACGCGGCGACCGCGCGGCCGTCCCGGGTGCCGTGCCGCGGGTCGTCGTCCGGGTCGTCACGGTGCTCGACGAGCTCGGGGGCGGCCAGCGGTCGCGGCGCGGTCTCCAGCGGTTCGGGCGCGTCCAGGGTGTCGTCGGTGGCACCGAGGTCGTGCATCCGCCGGGCCGTGACGAGCACGCGACGCTCGAGGCTGCCGACCATGCCGTTGTAGTCCTCGACCGCCCGGTGCAGCGCCCGGCCGAGCCGCTCGACGTGCCCCCCGAGCCCGGCCAGCCGCCGGTACAGCTCCTGGCCGACCTCGTGGAGCTCGCGCGCGCTGCCCGCGAGGGCGTCCTGCTGCCAGGTGACGGCGACGGTGCGCAGCAGCGCCAGCAGGGTGGTCGGGGTCGCGAGGACGACCCGCCGCCCCATCGCGTGCTCGAGCAGCCCGGGGTCGGCCTCGCACGCGGCCGCGAGGAACGACTCGCCGGGGACGAAGCAGACGACGAGCTCCGGACCGGGCGTGAACGCCGTCCAGTACTCCTTGGCGGCGAGCGCGTCGACGTGCCCCCGCAGCGCCTTGGCGTGGGCGGCGGTGGCCTGGGAGCGCCGTCGGGCGGCCGTCGGACCGTCCTCGTCGGGCCGCTCGTCCTGGGCCGACTCGAGGAACGAGGCGAGCGGCGCCTTGGCGTCGACGACGACGTGCTTGCCACCGGGCAGGTGGACGACCGCGTCCGGCCGGACCTGCTGACCGGCGGCGTTGACCCCGGTCGCCTGGGTGGTGAAGTCGACCCGGGCGAGCATCCCGGCGTGCTCGACGACGCGGCGCAGCTGGACCTCCCCCCAGGCGCCACGGGCGTTGGGGGAGCGCAGGGCGCCGGCCAGGGCGGCGGTCTGCGCCCGCAGCGCCTCGCCGGAGGCCTGGACGGCCGTCAGCTGCGCGTCGAGGCGGCTGAACTGGTCGACCCGGTCACGCTCGAGCGTGGCGACCTGCCGCTCGACGCGTGCCAGGCTCGAGGTGAGCGGCGCCAGGGCCAGGGCGAGCTCGGCGTCCTCGCGCGCCGCCGTCTCCAGGTGCTGCACGCGCTCCCGGAGCAGGTCGCGCTCCGCGGTCAGCCCGGCCGTCGTGGCGGCCAGGCGGTCGGAGGAGCGCCCGCGCAGGGCGACGGCGGTGCCGACGGCACCGAGCGCCGTCCCGGCGAGGAGGGCGAGCAGGATCGGCAGCAGGTCCATGCCCCGGACTGTGGCAGCAGCCGGCGACAGCGCCGTCGCCGGCGCGCCGAGTCGGACGGACGCGCCGTCGCGGCGCGCGCACCGGCGGCGTGTTCGTCCGACTCGGCAGGGGGTGGGCGGGTGGGGCAGGGTGGGGACGGCGGGTTGCGGGGGCGAGTTGCGGGGGCGGGTGGGCGACGGCGGCGGCGATGATGGCCCGGTGACGCACCAGGACACCCCCGCCAACCGCTGGCTCGCCGAGACCGGGGGCACGCGCGGCGCGCAGTACGCGGCCCGCTTCGACGCGCTCGAGGCCTCGGGGGCCGACGTCCACGGTGAGGCCGACTTCGTGGACCGCCTGCTGGAGCCGGGCAGCCGGGTGGTGGACGGCGGCTGCGGCACGGGCCGCGTCGGGCGCGAGCTGGCCCGTCGCGGTCACCGGGTCGTGGGCGTCGACCTCGACGGGTCGATGCTCGCCGAGGCGCGGCGCCGCGCTCCGGACCTGACGTGGCACCACGCGGACCTCCTCGACGTCGCGGCCGAGGACGTCGACGCGCCCGTGGACGCCGTGGTGCTCGCCGGCAACGTGGTCGTCTACCTGACGCCGGGGACGGAGCAGGACGTCGTCGCCCACCTGGCCGGGTGGCTGCGGCCCGGCGGTCTGCTCGTCGCCGGGTTCGCCGCGGACCGGGAGGTCACCCCGCGGCGCTACCGGGAGTGCTGCGCGGCCGCCGGGCTGACCGAGGTGGCCGCGCACGCCGGCTGGGACGGCGCCCCGGAGGACCTCACCTCTGGGTACGTCGTCCTCGTGCACCGCCGGTAGGCTGCTGTCCCCGTGGCCCTCACCATCGGAATCGTCGGACTGCCCAACGTCGGCAAGTCCACCCTCTTCAACGCGCTGACGAAGAACGAGGTGCTCGCCGCGAACTACCCGTTCGCGACGATCGAGCCCAACGTCGGTGTCGTCCCGCTGCCGGACGCGCGCCTGCCCGTCCTGGCCGAGATCTTCGGCAGCGCGCGGATCCTCCCGGCCACCGTGTCGTTCGTGGACATCGCCGGGATCGTGCGCGGCGCCAGCGAGGGGGAGGGGCTGGGCAACAAGTTCCTCGCGAACATCCGCGAGGCCGACGCGATCTGCCAGGTCATCCGCGCCTTCGACGACCCCGACGTGGTCCACGTCGACGGCCGGGTGGACCCCGCCTCGGACATCGAGACGATCAACACCGAGCTCGTGCTCGCCGACCTGCAGACCCTGGAGAAGGCCGTCCCGCGGCTGGAGAAGGAGGTCAAGGGCAAGAAGGCCGACGCCGCGCTGCTCGAGGCCGCCCGCCAGGCCCAGGAGGTCCTGGAGAAGGGCGACACGCTCTTCGCCGGTGGCCGCCACATCGACCCCGACCGGCTGCGCGAGCTGCAGCTGCTCACCACCAAGCCGTTCATCTACGTCTTCAACCTCGACGAGGACGAGCTCGGTGACGACGCCCTGCGCGCGCGGCTGCAGGCCCTCGTCGCGCCGGCCGAGGCGGTGTTCCTCGACGCCAAGATCGAGTCCGAGCTCGCCGAGCTGGACCCGGAGGAGGCCGCCGAGCTGCTCGCCGGCATCGGGCAGGACGAGTCCGGCCTCGACCAGCTCGCCCGGATCGGCTTCGACACCCTGGGCCTGCAGACCTACCTCACGGCCGGGCCGAAGGAGACGCGCGCCTGGACCATCGGACGCGGCTGGACGGCGCCCCAGGCGGCCGGTGTGATCCACACCGACTTCCAGCGCGGCTTCATCAAGGCCGAGGTGGTCTCCTTCGACGACCTCGTGGACGCCGGTTCGATGGCCGAGGCCAAGGCCCGCGGCCGGGTGCGGATCGAGGGCAAGGACTACGTGATGGCGGACGGCGACGTCGTGGAGTTCCGCTTCAACGTGTGAGCACCGCCTGAGCGACGTGTGAGCCGTTCGGGTGCCCGCGTCACGGCGCGGTCCCGGCCCGGCCACCGGGTGGTCTCATCTCGATAACACCCCTGGGCGAGTCCTTGCGGGTGCTGTCACACGTGGTGTTTGTTTGCGGCGACCCAACAGCGGGCCGGCGCGCGTGCGCCGTTCCGGGGCGGTCACCGCCCCGACCCGCAGCACCCAGAGGGAGGACCCCCACCTTGAGCAGCATGCGCAAGGGCGCCAAGTACGTGGCGCTGTTCGCCGCCGGCTCGATGGCGTTGGCCGCCTGCTCCACCGGCGGCGACGACACCGAGGACGACGCGGCGGGCGACGGCACCACGCAGCAGACCGTCACGGTGGCGTACGAGCAGGAGTTCGGCTCGTACAACAACAACACCGCCGAGGAGAACGCGGTCCAGAACACGATCGTCCTCAACCAGGTGCTCCGCGGCTTCTGGTTCTTCGGCGCGGACGGCAGCGTCCAGCCCGACGAGGAGTTCGGCACCTTCGAGAAGACCAGCGACGACCCGCTGACGGTCTCCTACGAGATCAACGAGGACGCCACCTGGTCCGACGGCGAGCCGATCGACTGCGACGACATGCTGCTCACGTGGGCGGCCAACTCCGGCGCGTACACCACCGGTGAGGTGGACGAGGACGGCAACGACGTCCTGCTGTTCTCCACGGCCGGCACCACCGGGTACGAGCTCATGGAGAAGCCCTCCTGCGAGGACGGCGACAAGACGCTCGAGATCACCTACACCGAGCCGTTCGCCGACTGGATCTCGATGTTCGGCGCCGGTGGCATCATGCCGGCGCACATCGTGGAGGAGCAGTCGGGCACCGAGGACCTCATCGCGGCCATCGAGGCCGACGACACCGAGGCCCTGACCCCGGCGGCCGAGTTCTACAACACCGGCTGGGTGTTCAACCCGGGCGAGCTGAACGAGGAGATCATCCCCTCGGCCGGCCCGTACAAGCTGGTCGGCTGGGAGGCCGGTCAGTCCCTCACGCTCCAGGCGAACGAGGAGTGGTGGGGCACCCCGGCGAAGGCCAGCGACGTCGTCATCCGGATCATCTCCGGTGAGCAGCAGGCGCAGGCCCTCCAGAACGGCGAGGTCCAGCTCATCGCCCCGCAGCCGCAGGTCGACATCGTCCAGCAGCTCGAGGCCATCGGTGACTCCGTGACCGTCGAGGGCGGCGAGGACTACACCTACGAGCACCTCGACTTCAACTTCGGGTCCGCCTTCTCCGACCCGGAGCTGCGTCGTGCGTTCGCGCTGTGCGTCCCGCGCCAGACGATCGTGGACAACCTGATCAAGCCCGTGAACCCGAACGCGCAGGTCATGGACTCGCGCTACGTGTTCCCGTTCCAGGCCGAGTACGAGGACGTGGCCAGCGCCATCACCGACGGCAGCTACGAGCAGGTCGACGTCGCCGGCGCCAAGGCCATCCTCGACGCCAAGGGCGCGGCCGGCACCACCGTCCGCATCGGCTACCAGACGCCGAACCCGCGTCGTACCGCAGTGGTCCAGCTCATCCGCGACTCCTGCAACCAGGCCGGCTTCGACGTCCAGGACGCCGGCCAGGAGGACTTCTTCGGCAACGGCCTGGCCAACGGCAACTTCGACGTGGCCCTGTTCGCCTGGGCCGGCTCGCCGCTGGTGACCGGCTCCTCGTCGACGTTCGTCACGAACGGCGGCAACAACAACGGCAAGTACTCCAACCCGCAGGTGGACCAGCTCGTCAGCGAGCTGAACGTCACCCCGGACCTGGACGCCCAGCAGGAGCTCATCAAGCAGATCGAGACCATCCTGTGGAACGACCTGGCGACGATCCCGATCTTCGCCTTCCCGGGTGTCATCGCCTTCGACTCCAACCTCGAGGGCGTGCAGTACCAGCCGTCGCAGTCGGACATCACCTGGAACATGCACGAGTGGAACGTGGCGTCCTGACGCCGCTCGGTGTGACCGGCGGCTGACCGTCGCCACCCGCAGGGGCCGGGAGCCCGTCGCTCCCGGCCCCTGCTCTACCGTGTGTTGTCCCCTGGAGCCACAAGCTCCCTGACCGGAGGTCCGACCGGTGCTCGTCTTCATCGTTCGACGTCTGTTCGTGTCGTTCTTCGTCCTCCTGGCCGCGACGTTCCTCATGTACGTCCTGACGGCCAACGCGGGTGACCCGCTGGAGGACCTCTACACGGACCAGTCGCCCAACCGCGACCAGAAGATCGCGGCCCGCACCGAGGCCCTCGGCCTCGACCAGCCGGTCGCCCAGCGCTACCTCGGCTGGTTGGGCGGGGTCTCCAAGTGCCTCGTGCCCGGTGCCGGGTGCGACCTCGGCGTGAACCGCAACGGGCAGGACGTCAGCGCTCTGCTGGCCCAGGCCCTCACCGCGACCCTGCAGCTCGTCGTCACCGCCGCGGTGCTCGCCATCATCCTCGGCGTCGGGATCGGCATCGTCACCGCGCTGCGCCAGTACAGCGGCTTCGACTACTCGATCACCTTCGCGTCGTTCCTCTTCTTCTCGCTACCGATCTTCTGGGTCGCGGTGATGCTCAAGCAGTACGCAGCGATCGAGTTCAACAACTGGCTCTCCGACCCGGTGATCCCGCTCCCCGCGATCGTCGTCCTGTCGGTGGTGAGCGGGCTGTTCTGGATGGCCGTCATCGGCGGCAACCGGTCCCGTCGCCTGACCGTCCTGGCCGGTGCCGCCGTCGCGACCGCGCTGGTGCTGTTCTTCCTGTCCAGCACCCGCTGGTTCGCCGAGCCCGGGCTCGGGATCGGGGCCGTCGCCGTCCTGGCGGTCGGCTTCGCGTTCCTCTCCACGCTGCTCATCGCCGGGTTCACCCGGCGCAAGGTGCTGTACGCCGCCCTGGCGACCGCCGCCGCGGGGATCGTCTCCTACTTCGCCACCGGGCCCGTGCTGATCAACCCCACGTGGTGGCACATCCTGGCGCTGGTGGCCATCACCGTCGCCGTGAGCGCGGTCATCGGCAAGGTGGTCGGCGGTGAGATCGACGGCGCCCAGGCGATCAAGGTCTCCGTCCTCACCGGTCTCCTCACCGGTCTGACGATCTTCGTCCACCACGTGCTCGACGCCGTCCCGACGTACAGCCGGATGGTGGGCGGGCGCATCGTGTCCACGGTCGGCTCCCAGACCCCGAACTTCCGCGGGGACTTCTGGGAGGTCTTCCTGGACAAGCAGACCCACGTCATCCTCCCGACGCTGGCGCTGATCCTCATCTCCTTCGCGACCTACGTCCGGTACACCCGCTCGAGCATGCTCGAGGTGATGAACCAGGACTACGTGCGCACCGCCCGGGCGAAGGGCCTGACCGAGCGCACCGTGGTCATGCGCCACGCCTTCCGCAACGCGCTCATTCCGGTCACGACGCTGATGGCCTTCGACTTCGCCGCCATCGTCGGCGGGGCGGTCATCACCGAGCAGGTGTTCGCGTGGAGGGGCATGGGCACGCTGTTTGCCAACGGGCTGGAGCAGGTGGACCCCAACCCGGTGATGGCCTTCTTCCTCGTCACCGGGACGGCGATCGTGATCTTCAACATGGTCGCCGACATCCTCTACGCCTACCTCGACCCCCGCATCCGCCTGTCCTGACCCGGACGTCCCCAGGAGCTCCCCAGGATGAACACGACACCGATGCCCGGCACTCCGGAGACCCCGGCGAACCCGGCACCACGGGACAACCCCGACGACCCCGTCGACGCGAAGCAGGCGCCAGCCGGCGGGGCCCCGGACACCGCCGCCGAGGGCATGGCCATCCAGGCCATGACCCAGGGCCAGCTCGTCCGCCGGCGGTTCTTCCGCCACCGCGGGGCCCTCGCAGGCATGGTCGCCCTCGCGATCATCATCGTGCTGGCGTTCTCGTCGCTCGGCTTCGCCGGGATCCCCGGCTGGTGGGACAAGAACTACTACTCCACCGGCGCCGTCATCGACGGCGGCCGGCCGACGATCGACGTGCTGCCCTCCTTCGTGGACGGTGACGGACTCGGCATCGGCGCGAACCCGTTCGGCCAGGACGACATCGGCCGCGACTACTTCGCGCTCACGATGCGCGGCGCCCAGCAGTCGATCGTCATCGCCTTCATCGTGGGCCTGGTCGCGACCGTCACCGGCGCCGTGATCGGCGCCTTCGCCGGGTACTTCCGCGGCTGGGTCGAGAGCGTGCTGATGCGCTTCACCGACGTCATGATCACGATCCCGGTCCTCGTCATCGCGGCGGTCCTCGGCCGACGCTACGGCTCCGCCGGTATCGTTCCGCTGGCGATCGTCCTCGGCCTGGTGACCTGGACCGGCTTGGCCCGGCTGGTGCGCGGTGAGTTCCTCTCGCTGCGCGAGAAGGAGTTCGTCGAGGCCGCCCAGGCGATGGGCGCCAAGAGCAGCCGCATCATCTTCCGGCACATCCTGCCGAACACGCTCGGGGTCATCATCGTCTCGGCGACCCTCGCGGTGGCGTCCGCCATCCTTCTCGAGACCGCGATCAGCTACCTGGGCTTTGGTGTTCAGGCACCGGACACTTCGCTGGGCTCGCTTATCTCTCTGTACGAAACGGCCTTCAGCACCCGCCCCTGGTTGTTCTGGTGGCCCGGCCTGTTCATCGTCGCCATCGCCCTCGCCGTGAACTTCATCGGCGACGGCCTGCGTGACGCCTTCGACCCCCGACAGACCAGGGTGCGTGCCTGATGACCGACTCCACCGTCCCCCGTCGCAACCCCGGACCGAGCGGCCACGGCGACCCCGTCGGCGCCGAGGCGGGTCAGACCCTGATCACCAGCGGGTGGGGGTCGACCGACCAGGCGATCCGCCCGCCGACGGACACCGAGCTGCTGCGGGTCGAAAACCTCACCGTGCAGTTCCCGACCGAGGACGGCGTGGTCAACGCCGTCCGCGGGGTGTCCTACTCGCTGCGTGAGCGGGAGGTCCTCGGCATCGTCGGGGAGTCCGGCTCCGGCAAGTCGGTGTCCTCGATGGCGGTCATGGGGCTGCTGCCGAAGACCGCCCGCATCAGGGGCTCGATCGCCTTCCGCGGCCAGGAGCTGCTGACCATGTCGCCTAAGGAGCAGCGCTCCCTGCGCGGTAGCAAGATCGCGATGATCTTCCAGGACCCGATGACGGCGCTGAACCCCGTCTACACGATCGGCGACCAGCTCGCCGAGGCGGTGCGCTCGCACGAGGTGATGACGAAGAAGCAGGCTCTCGGCCGCGCTGAGGAGATGCTCGACCTCGTCGGCATCCCGCAGCCCAAGCAGCGTCTGCGCAACTACCCGCACGAGTTCTCCGGCGGCATGCGGCAGCGGGCGATGATCGCGATGGCGGTCATCAACAACCCCGACGTCATCATCGCCGACGAGCCGACGACGGCCCTCGACGTGACCGTCCAGGCGCAGATCCTCGAGAAGCTCATCGAGGTCAAGGACGCCGTGAACGCGGCCATCGTCCTCATCACGCACGACCTCGGCGTCGTGGCGGGGATGGCGCACCGGGTGCTGGTCATGTACGCCGGCCGGCCGGTGGAGATCGGCGACACGGACAGCGTCTTCTACCGGCCGCGGATGCCGTACACGGCGGGTCTGCTCGGCTCCATGCCCGACCTGGCCGGTGACGAGGAGCGGCTGCGGCCGATCCAGGGCGCCCCGCCCTCGCTGATCAACCTGCCGCAGGGGTGCCCGTTCAACCCCCGGTGCCCGCTGGCGACGGACGTCTGTCGCAGCGACGAGCCGGCCCTGCGGCCCGTCGACGACCACCAGCACGTGGCCGCCTGCCACCACTGGGAGCGGCTGGCCGAGGAGAGCGACCCGACCGCCTTCTTCCGCACCGAGAGCGAGATCGCCCGATGAGCGTCCAGACCGACGAGCACCCGCAGCGCGAGCCCGGGGCGGTCGACCCGGACGCGCACCTGCTGACCGTGCGGGACCTGGTGATGAACTTCCCGGTCAAGGGCGGGGGCCTGCTGCGCAGCGTCGTGGGGCACGTCCAGGCCGTCAGCGGGGTCAGCTTCCACGTCGACGCGGGGGAGACGCTCGGTGTCGTCGGGGAGTCCGGCTGCGGCAAGTCCACGACCGGACGCGCCGTCCTGCAGCTGCACAAGCCCACCGCGGGCTCGGTCCGGTTCGAGGGCAAGGAGCTCACCGAGCTGGACGCCAAGGACCTGCGCGCCGTCCGCCGCGACCTGCAGATCGTCTTCCAGGACCCGTACGCCTCGCTGAACCCGAAGATGCCGGTCAACGACATCATCGGCGAGCCGCTGAAGATCCACGGGATCTGGGACCAGGTCGGGGGCAAGAAGCGGGTCGCCGAGCTGCTCGAGCTCGTCGGCCTCAACCCCGAGCACGGCAACCGGTACCCGCACGAGTTCTCGGGCGGCCAGCGCCAGCGCGTCGGCATCGCCCGCGCCCTGGCGCTCGAGCCGAAGATGCTCGTCCTCGACGAGCCGGTCTCCGCGCTCGACGTGTCGGTGCAGGCCGGTGTGGTGAACCTGCTCGAGGACCTGCAGGACCGGCTCGGGTTGGCGTACATGTTCATCGCCCACGACCTGTCGGTCGTGCGGCACATCTCCGACCGCGTCGCCGTCATGTACCTCGGCAAGATCGTCGAGGTCGGCTCGAAGGACGACGTGTACGAGCGCCCGATGCACCCGTACACCCAGGCCCTGCTGTCCGCGGCTCCGACCGCCGACCCGGAGGCGGAGCGCAAGCGCGAGCGCGTCATCCTCGCCGGTGACGTGCCCAGCCCGCTGAACCCGCCGTCCGGCTGCCGGTTCCGCACCCGCTGCTGGAAGGCGCAGGACATCTGCGCCACGGAGGAGCCGAAGCTGCTCCCGCACGGTGAGGCCGGCGGGCACGTGGCCGCGTGCCACTTCGCCGAGGTGAACACGAAGGTCACCGCCGTCCACGGCGCCTGACCGCCGCCGCGCCGTCGTCCCCGCCGGGGACGGCGGCGCGGCGCACCGGTCAGAGCGCGACGGAGCCCACGGCGGTGCCGATCGCGTAGGTGACGCCCATGGTCAGCCAGCCGACGACGACGTTGCGGGCCGCCGCGCGCGCCCGCGGGGCGCCCCCGGCGACGGCGCTGAGGACGCCCGTGGCCGTCAGCGCGACGGTGACGGCGACGACGGTCACCGGGACCCGGGCCGCGTCGGGCGGCAGGGCGATGGCGGCCAGGGGCAGCAGCGCCCCCACGGTGAAGGCGAGCATCGACGCCCAGGCCGCCTGCCACGGGTCGGTGCGCTCGGTCGGGTCGATGCCGAGCTCGGCGCGGGCGTGCGCGGCCAGCGCGTCGCGGCGGGTGAGGTCCTGGGCGACCTGCGCCGCGAGGTCCGGACGCAGGCCGCGGTCCACGTAGATCGCGGTCAGCTCCGCCAGCTCCTGGGCGGGCATCGTCTCCAGCTCGTGGCGCTCCCGGGCCAGGGCAGCGGCCTCCGTGTCCCGCTGGGCGCTGACGGAGACGTACTCGCCCCCGGCCATGGACAGGGCCCCGGCGACGACCCCGGCGAGCCCGGCGACGAGCAGCGTCCCGCGGTCGGCGGTGGCCCCGGCGACGCCGACGACGAGCCCCGCGGTGGAGACGATGCCGTCCTGGGCGCCGAGGACCCCGGCCCGCAGCCGGTTGAGCCGTGCGGCCAGCGACGCCTCGACCGGGCCCCGGTTCACTGCGGCGCCCGGTGCCCCGGGCTCTCGACGACCTCGACCCCCAGCCGGGCTGCCTCCTGCGCGACCCGGTGGGCGAGCTCGACGTCGAGCTGGGTCACGCCGCCCGCGGAGTGGGTGCTGAGCGACAGGTGGACCGTCCGCCACCGGATGTCGATGTCCGGGTGGTGGTCCATCTCCTCCGCGACCTCCGCCACGGACCGCACCAGCTCGACGCCGGTGAGGAACGCCGGTGCCGTGTAGGAGGCCGTCAGCGCCTCCCCCTGGGACGTCCAACCGGGCAGGTCGGCCAGCTGCCGGGTGATCTCGTCCCGCTCGAGTCGTCGTGCCACGGGCCCACGCTCGTGCACCCGCGCGGCGCCGTCAACGTCCACGCGTGCCAAGGTGGCCCGGTGACCAGCCCCGACCCCGGACCCGACGGCGTCACGCCGACCGACGGCCGGGCGCCCGTGGTGGGCGCGGCCCTGGTCGACGACGTCGACCGCCCGACCACGCTGCTCGCCGCCCGGCGCACGGAGCCCGCCCACCTGGCGGGCGGCTGGGAGATCCCCGGCGGCAAGGTCGAGCCGGGGGAGGACCCCGTCGCGGCGCTGCACCGCGAGGTGCGCGAGGAGCTCGGCGTCGAGGTCCGGCTCGGTGCCGAGGTCGTCGCCCCGGACGGCGTGGGCTGGGACCTGCCACCGCGGCACGTGATGCGCGTGTGGCTCGCCGTCGTGACCGCGGGGGTGCCCCAGCCGCTCGAGGACCACGACCTGCTGCGCGTCGTCCGCCTCGACGACTGGTCCGTGGTGCCCTGGCTGCCCGCGGACGTACCCGTCGTCCGCGCCGTCGCGGGGCTGGCACCGCCGCGCGCCGGCGCGTGACCGCGACGTGACCATGACGTGATCGGCAGGCGGGACGGCCCCGGCCCGCGTGACGGTCTCGTGACGGTCCCGGCACCGCCCCCGGTTCGAGTTGCGAGCAGGGCCCGGGTCCGGTCATGGTCGGATACGGCCTGTTGGCCGTCCGCCCTCCCCGTCACGGTGGTCGACCGCCCGCGGGCCGGACTGTCCCCAGACGGAAGGCCCACTGTGACCCGAGCAGCAGACAGCCCGCCGGCGACGGCGGGGGACCCCCACGACACCGGCGGCGTGCGCATCGGGCGGGGGAGCATCGCGCCGTACGTGTTCTGGCCCGCCCTCGTGCTCATCGGTGGCTTCGTCCTCTTCGCGGCGATCGCGCCGGAGACGGCCGGGGAGGCCATCGGGGGCGTCCAGAGCGGCATCATCGACAGCCTCGGCTGGTACTACGTGCTGCTCATCGCCGCGTTCGTCGTGTTCTGCCTGTGGGTGGGTGCCAGCCGCTTCGGCGACATCCGGCTCGGCCGGGACGACCAGGCCCCCGAGTTCGGCCTGCGCTCCTGGTTCGCGATGCTGTTCAGCGCCGGGATGGGCATCGGCCTGGTGTTCTGGGGCGTGGCTGAGCCGCTCAACCACTTCGTGGCCCCGCGCCCGGGCTTCGAGGGTGACACCGAGGCCTCGGCGGCCCAGGCGATCACGCAGACGTACCTGCACTGGGGCGTGCACGCGTGGGCGATCTACGTCGTCGTGGGCCTCGCCGTCGGCTACGCCGTGCACCGGCGGGGTCGTCCGGTCTCGATCCGGTGGGCGGTCGAGCCGCTGCTCGGCGACCGGGTCAAGGGCCGCCTCGGCGACCTGATCGACGTCGTCGCCGTCGTCGGGACCGTGTTCGGCGTCGCGACGTCCCTGGGCTTCGGGGTCGCACAGATCGCCGCCGGCTTCGAGTTCACCGGCATCGCCGACAGCACGACCGCCCTGCAGGTCGGTCTCGTCGTCGGGATCACGGCGGTCGCCACGATGTCGGTCGTCACCGGCCTGGGGCGCGGGATCAAGTGGCTGTCGAACGTCAACATGGGGCTGGCCGTCGCGATCCTGCTCGCGGTCCTCGTGCTCGGTCCGACGATCTTCCTGCTGCGCGAGTTCGTCCAGTCGTTCGGCGACTACTTCGCCAACGTCGTCCGCCTGACGTTCAACGTCAGCGCGTTCCGCGGCGAGGAGGGCGAGGCGTTCCAGGCCGCCTGGACGACGTTCTACTGGGGCTGGTGGATCTCCTGGGCGCCCTTCGTCGGGGTGTTCATCGCCCGGATCTCGCGCGGGCGGACGATCCGCGAGTTCGTCACCGGCGTGCTCGTGGTGCCGACGCTCGTGAGCTTCCTGTGGTTCTCGGTGATGGGTGGCACGGCGCTGTACCGGGAGATCTTCGGTGGCGGCGGCCTGGTAGGCGAGGACGGCACCGTCGGGACCGAGGCGGCCCTGTTCGGGATGCTCGACGGACTGCCCGGCGGCTCGGTCATCGTCGGCGTGGCGATCCTGCTCATCGTGACCTTCTTCGTCACCTCGTCCGACTCCGGCTCGCTCGTCGTGGACATGCTCGCCTCCGGGGGCGACCCGGACCCGCCGGTGTGGAGCCGGGTGCTGTGGGCGGTGCTCGAGGGCGCCGTGGCCGCGGTGCTGCTCGTGGTCGGTGCGGCGTCGGGCGCGAACGCCCTCTCCGCGCTGCAGACCGCGTCGATCATCACGGCCCTGCCGTTCAGCCTCGTGATGATCCTCATGATGGTCTCGCTGGTGAAGGTGCTGCGGCACGAGCACAGCACCATGCTCCGACGCCGCCAGCTGCGCGAGCTCGAGCACCTGACGGAGCGGGTCAGCGAGAACCTGGCCGACACCGCCGCGACCAGCGGCAGCAGCGGCAACGGCACCGGCACCCGTTCCCCGGCGAGCGCCCCCGCCGCGGCGGGGGACCGGCGCGCGTCGCGCGGCTGACCGTCGCGTGCTGCTCGTCGTCGTCGGCGACCGCGAGGCGGCCGAGGCGGTCCGCGACCACCTCCTCGCGGAGGGCGTCCCGGCCGAGGTCCACCGGGAGGCGCTCGCCGGCGACGACGACGCCGAGGACGCACAGTGGGTGGTCGCGCTGGCCGCGGAACCGACCCGCCGGGAGCACCTGGAGCGGCTGGCGGACGAGCACGACGGGTGGGTCGAGGAGGCCTGACCGGGGGCGGCCGGGAGGAGGCTCGCCGTCGCCGCGTCCGGGCGACCGCGACCCGGCCTCTACGATGGACCTTCCAACCCCCTCCCGGAACGAGTGCCCCCGCATGCCCACGCGCACCCGCGACGACGTCCGCAACGTCGCCATCGTCGCCCACGTCGACCACGGCAAGACCACCCTCGTCGACGCCATGCTCTGGCAGTCCGGCTCGTTCGGTGAGCACCAGCACGTCGACGAGCGGGCGATGGACTCCGGCGACCTGGAGCGCGAGAAGGGCATCACGATCCTCGCCAAGAACACGGGCGTCCGGTACACCGGGCCGTCCGCGCCCGAGGGCGGGGTGACGATCAACATCATCGACACCCCCGGGCACGCCGACTTCGGCGGCGAGGTCGAGCGCGGCCTGTCGATGGTGGACGCCGTCTGCCTGCTCATCGACGCCTCCGAGGGACCGCTCCCGCAGACCCGGTTCGTGCTCCGCAAGGCCCTCGCCGCCCGGCTGCCCGTCGTCCTCGTGGTCAACAAGGTCGACCGGCCGGACGCGCGGATCGCCGAGGTCGTCGACGAGACGTACGAGCTGTTCATGGACCTCGACGCCACCGAGGACCAGATCGAGTTCCCGATCGTGTACGCCTCGGCGAAGGCCGGGCGCGCGTCGCTCGAGCGGCCTGCGGACGGGGGGCTGCCGGACAGTCAGGACCTGGAGCCGCTGTTCCGGACGATCATGGAGCACGTCCCCGCTCCGGTGTACGACGACGAGGCCCCGCTGCAGGCGCACGTCACCAACCTCGACGCGTCGCCGTTCCTCGGCCGCCTGGCGCTGTGTCGGGTCCACCAGGGCACGCTGCGCAAGGGCCAGCAGGTCGCCTGGTGCCGCGCCGACGGCAGCCAGCAGCGCGTCAAGATCACCGAGCTGCTGATGACGGAGGCGCTGGACCGCAAGCCCGCCGAGGAGGCGGGCCCGGGCGACATCGTCGCCATCGCGGGCATCGCGGAGATCACCATCGGGGAGACGCTCGCCGACCCGGAGGACCCCAGGCCGCTGCCGCTGATCACCGTCGACGAGCCCGCGATCTCGATGACCATCGGCACGAACACCTCCCCGCTGGCCGGCCGCACCAAGGGTGCGAAGGTCACCGCCCGGCTGGTGAAGGACCGGCTCGACCGCGAGCTGGTCGGCAACGTCTCGCTGCGCGTCCTGCCGACCGAGCGCCCCGACGCCTGGGAGGTGCAGGGCCGCGGCGAGCTGGCGCTGGCGATCCTCGTCGAGCAGATGAGGCGCGAGGGCTTCGAGCTGACCGTCGGCAAGCCGCAGGTCGTCACCCGTGAGGTCGACGGCAAGGTGCACGAGCCCGTGGAGCGCCTGACGATCGACGCCCCGGAGGAGTACCTGGGCGCCATCACCCAGCTCCTGGCCGTCCGCAAGGGCCGGATGGAGCAGATGACGAACCACGGCACCGGCTGGGTGCGGATGGAGTTCCTCGTCCCGTCCCGTGGCCTGATCGGCTTCCGCACCGAGTTCCTCACCGAGACCCGCGGCACGGGCATCGCCCACCACGTGTTCGAGGACTACGAGCCGTGGTTCGGAGAGCTGCGTACGCGGCCGTCCGGGTCGCTGGTCGCCGACCGGGCCGGCGCGGCGACGTCCTACGCGATCGCGAACCTGCAGGAGCGCGGCACGCTCTTCGTGGGCCCGACGACCGAGGTGTACGAGGGCATGGTCGTCGGCGAGAACTCCCGCGCCGACGACATGGACGTCAACATCACCAAGGAGAAGAAGCTCACCAACGTCCGCTCCAACGCGGACGAGCTGGAGCGCCTCGTGCCGCCGCGCGCGCTCTCCCTGGAGCAGTCCCTGGAGTTCTGCCGCGAGGACGAGTGCGTCGAGGTCACCGCCGACGCGGTCCGGATCCGCAAGGTCGTCCTGGACGCCAACAACCGCGAGAAGCAGCGCGGCAAGGCGCGTCGCCCCCAGGGCTGAGCGACGTGGACGGCGGCGCGAGCGCGACGACGGGGCGGCAGCGGCTGCTCCTCGTGCACGCCCACCCCGACGACGAGAGCATCCAGAACGGCGCCACCATGGCCCGCTACGCGGCGCAGGGGGTGCACGTCACGCTCGTGACCTGCACCCGCGGTGAGCGCGGCGAGGTCATCCCGGCGCGTCTCGCGCACCTCGAGGGGGACGGCGACGCGCTGGCCGCCGTCCGCGAGCGCGAGCTGGCGGACGCGGTGGCGGCGCTGGGCGTGCGCGACCACCGGTTCCTCGGCGAGGACGCCGGGGCGCGGTACGTCGACTCGGGCATGGCGTACGCCGAGGACGGCAGCGTCGTGCCCGCCCCGGACACCGCCGCCGACGCGTTCGCCCGGGTGCCGCTCGACGAGCCGGCCACGCACCTGGCCCGGGTGCTCCGGCAGGTCCGTCCGCACGTGGTGGTGACCTACGACCCCGGTGGCGGGTACGGGCACCCCGACCACGTCCGGACCCACGAGGTGACGACCCGTGCGGTGGAGCTGGCCGCGGACCCCGGCGCGACGGTGCGTGGCCCAGCCGCGGGCGAGCAGGACGCGGTCGAGCCCTGGTCCGTGCCCCGGGTCTTCTGGACCGTCGCGCCCCGCGAGGCGACGCTGGCCGCGTGGCGCGCGCTGGCCGCCGCAGGGGCCCGGGCGCCGGACCCGGACGGCCCGCTGCCGAGCATGCTCGTCCCCGACGACGAGGTGACCACCACCGTGGACGCCGCCCCCCACCTGCCGGCGAAGGTCGCGGCGCTGCGCGCCCACGCCACCCAGGTCGTGGTCACCGGGAGCACGTTCGCGCTGTCCAACGGCGTCCACCAGCCGCTGACCGGGGTCGAGCACTACCGGATGGTGCGGCCCAACGGACCAGCCGCGCCGGCGGACGACCTGTTCGGCTGAGCAGCCCGCTGACCCGCCCGGCTGACCCGCCGTGGCGGTGGCGGGCGGGCCGCCGTCGTCCGGTCCGCTGGACGGCCGGCACGCTCGGTGACGCGGGTGCGCCGGTCGGGCGACGGCTGCGGGGCCGTGTGGGTGAACCAGGCGTCGCGGAGCGCGGTGGGCGGCTGTGATGGGGGTTCACCCCGCCCCAGCGGGGGAACCACCAGGGTGACCGCCGGCCCGCTGCCGGGGTGGCGGACGCCGAGAGGAGCCCACCCGTGCCAGCGCCGAGCAGGACCCGACCGCGACCCGCCGCCACCCGCCGGCCGACCGGTGCCGACGCCGCCCGCCCGGCCCCGCGGCGGGACAGCGCCGACGTCGGGCAGGCCCGCGAGCGCACGCGCCAGCGCCGGATCGGGCGCGTCCTGCTCGTCCTCGCGCCGGTCGCCGCCTACCTGTGGTTCCGCCTGCTGACCGGGGACCCGGTCGGGATGCCGTCGCTGCCAGCGGTCGACCCGATGTACGTCATGGTCGGCGTGTTCTTCGTCGTCCTCGTCGTCGTCCTGCTCGGCACGACGGTGGCGGCGGGCCGTTCGCCGCACGTGACCTACCGTCCCGAGCAGATCTCCGTGCGGATGGACGACGTCAAGGGCCTGGCTCCGGTGAAGGAGGACGTGGGCCGTTCGCTGGACCTGTTCCTCGCCGGGCGCAGCTTCCGCCGGGACATGGGCGGCACCCCCCGTCGTGGACTGCTGTTCGAGGGGTCCCCGGGGACCGGCAAGACCCACATGGCCAAGGCGATGGCGGCGGAGGCCGGCGTCCCGTTCCTGTTCGTGTCGGCCACCTCGTTCCAGTCGATGTACTACGGGGCCACCGCCCGCAAGATCCGCTCGTACTTCAAGGCGCTGCGCAAGGCCGCCCGGGCGGAGGGCGGCGCGATCGGCTTCATCGAGGAGATCGACGCCATCGCCACCGCGCGCGGCGGGATGCGCTCGTCGGCCGTGGCGCACCCGGCGTCCGGCCTGCTGGGGTGCGGGGGCCTGGAGGGCCTGCCGACCGTGGGGGGCGTCTCACCGGCGGCCGGGTGGGCCCACGCGGCGGGAGCGGCGGAGCCCGGGCCGGTGGTGTCCCGGGTGACGTCCGAGGGGGTCGGTGGGGTCGTCAACGAGCTGCTCGTGCAGATGCAGTCGTTCGACGAGCCGACCGG
The DNA here is from genome assembly GCF_054781695.1 of Thalassiella azotivora. Lineage (NCBI taxonomy): Bacteria > Bacillati > Actinomycetota > Actinomycetes > Kineosporiales > Kineosporiaceae > Thalassiella > Thalassiella azotivora. The sequence continues at coordinate 89,632 of NZ_BAAGTX010000014.1, read as the reverse complement.
CTGGCAGAAGGTGCAGTCGAAGGCGGTGGACGCCGTCAACCTCTTCCTGCCCGCGCACCGCCAGGTGCCCCGGCCGCGTCCGGAGCCCGTCGACGTCATGCTCATCGCCGCGACGAACCGCGCGGACGACCTCGACCCGGCGCTGCTGCGTCCCGGCCGCTTCGACCGGCGGCTCACGTTCGACCTGCCGGACAAGGCGGGCCGGCGCGAGATCATCGACCACTTCCTCGACCGCAAGGCCCACGCCGCCGAGCTCGACGACATCGAGCGCCGCGACGCCCTCGCCGGGGTGACCCAGGGGTACAGCCCGGTGCAGATCGAGCACCTGATGGACGAGGCGCTCGTCAACGCGATCCGCCGCGAGGGCACCGAGATGACCTGGCGGGACCTGGAGGAGGCCCGGCTCGTGGTCTCCGTGGGTCTCGGTCAGCCCGTGGGCTACACCGAGCACGAGAAGCGGCTCATCGCCACGCACGAGGCGGGTCACGCCACGGTCGCCTACCTCGTCGCACCGCACCGGCGGCTGGAGATCCTCACCATCGTCAAGCGCGCCAGCGCGCTCGGCCTGCTCGCGCACGGTGACGCGGACGACGTCTACACGCGCTCGCGCTCGGAGCTGGCCGACCTCGTCAAGATCGCGATGGGTGGGCAGGTGGCCGAGGAGCTGTTCTTCGGCGACGTCTCGACCGGTCCGAGCGGCGACCTGCAGTACGCCACGGGTGTCGCGGCGCAGATGGTCGGTGCCGCGGGCATGTGCGGGACGCTCGTGTCCTTCGCGGCGGTGCAGGGGTCGGCGCTGTCCGGCTCCAACCTCGTGGGCCGCGTCCTCGCGGACGGCGACGGCCGCCGGATGGTGGAGGAGCTGCTGCAGGAGCAGCGGGACCACGTGCGCGGTCTGCTCGGCCGCAACCGGCACCTGGTGGCGGCGCTGCGCGACGCCCTGCTGGAGCGCCACGAGCTGATCGGGCACGAGATCACCGACGTCCTGCTCGCCGCCGCCCCGGCGGACACCGACGACCCGGCCGTGATCGACCTCGCAGCCCTGGAGCGCGGGGCCGACCGGCCGCGCACGTAGCCTGGCGGGGTGAGCGAGCCCCTGCGCGCCGGGACCGAGAGGTCGCCCGCACCCCCGGACGGCCCGGTGCCGGTCCCGGTGGACGTCGGGACCTTCCGCCGCGCCGTCGGGCGGTTCCCCACCGGGGTGTGCGTGGTGACCACGTTCGCCGGGTCGCACGACCACGCGATGACGGCGAACGCCTTCACGTCGGTGTCGCTGGAGCCGCTGCTGGTGCTGGTGTGCGTGGAGGCCGACGCGCGGTTCCACGACGCGGTGCTGGAGTCCGGGGTGTGGGGGGTCAGCGTCCTGGACGAGACCGCCCGCCGGGAGGCCGAGTGGCTCGCCAGCCCCGGCCGCCCGGTGCTCGGCCAGCTGGACGGGGTCGCCCACCACCGGGGCGCCCGCACGGGCGTCGCCCTGCTCGACCACGCGCTGGCGACCCTGGAGTGCGTCACGGACGCCGTCCACCCCGCGGGGGACCACAGCATCGTCGTCGGCCGGGTCGTCGGCGTCGGCCTGGTCGACACCGGCACCGGGCCGCTGGTGTACCACCGCAGCGGGTACCGCCGGCTGGCCTGAGCCGAGGTACCTGCGCAGACCCTCCACACGTCGCCGGCGGGTGCACCAGCGCTCGGCCCCTAGACTGGTGACCCGCCGGGCGGGGGTCGCCCGGGTGCGGAGGGACGTAGTGACGGTCGGGGCGACGCAGCAGGTCGACGTGTCCGAGGGGGAGCGTGACGGGCGCGAGTGGCACAAGCCCTGGACCTGGCCGTGGCCCTGGCTGCTGGGCGGGGTCGTCGCCCTCCTGCTCGTGCTGTACGGAGTGACCGCCTGGGCCGTCTCCGGGCGCGTCCCGTCGGGGACCACCGTCGCCGGGGTGGAGGTCGGCGGCCAGGACCGGGCCGGTGCCCTCGCCGTCCTGGAGGCCGAGCTGGCTCCCCGGCTCGACGACCCGCACCCCGTCACCGTCGGCGACGCCCGCGACGAGGTCGACCCGACCGCCGCGGGCCTCGAGGCGGACCTGCCCGCCACCGTCGACGGGCTCGTGGGGTTCAGCCTCGACCCGCGCCGGATCTGGAGCCAGTTCGTCGGCACCTCCGAGGCGGACGTCGTCACCTCGGCGGACGAGGACGGTCTGCGGGAGGTCCTCGACGACCTCGCCGGGCGGGTGCGCTCCGACGTCGTCGAGGGCGACGTGACGTTCGACGGGGCGACCCCGGTCGTGGTCGAGCCGTCGCAGGCCCGCGAGCTGCGCACCGGCGAGGCCGTCGAGGTGCTGCAGGAGGAGTGGCCGTCCGCGGGCCCGATCGCCCTGCCCGCCGACGTCCAGCGACCGGAGATCGGCCGCGACGCGGTGGACCGCGCCGTGGAGGAGCTCGCCGGGCCGGCGACGTCGGGGCCGCTGACGGTCGTGGTCGGCGACGTCCCGACCGAGCTGCCCGCCGCGGCCGTCGCGCCGGCCCTGTCGATGGAGCCGGAGGACGGCGAGCTGGCCCTGCGCGTGGACGGCGAGGCGCTCAAGGCCGCGGTCCTCGCGGCCAACCCGACGCTCCAGGCTGAGCCGAAGGACGCCCAGGTCGTCATCCAGGACGGAGCGCCCGTCGTCGTCCCGGCTGCTGCGGGCGTCACCATCGACGCGGCCCAGCTCGCGCAGGCCGCGCTGCCCGCGCTGACCTCGGCGGAGCGCACGGCGACGCTGGACACCGCCGTGGCCGAGCCCGAGCTCACGACGGAGGAGGCGCAGGCCCTCGGCGTCAAGGAGGTCGTCTCCGAGTTCTCCAGCCGGCTGACGCCGGACGCGGGACGCACGGAGAACCTGCGGATCGCGGCCAACACCGTCAACGGCACGCTCCTGCTGCCGGGCGAGACGTTCTCCCTCAACGAGACGCTGGGGGAGCGCACCCGGGAGAAGGGCTACAACGCGGCGGGCGCCATCTCCGGCGGCCGGTTCATCAGCGACGTCGGCGGCGGCGTGTCGCAGATGGCCACGACCCTGTTCAACGGGATGTTCTTCGCCGGCCTCGAGGACGTCGAGCACAAGGCCCACTCGCTGTACATCTCCCGGTACCCCGAGGGCCGCGAGGCCACCGTCAACTGGAACAACGTCGACCTGAAGTTCCGCAACAACTCCGACTACGGCGTACTCATCGAGTCGTGGGTCGCGGGCGGGCAGGTGCACACGCGGTTCTGGAGCACGAAGGTCTGGGACATCGAGGCCGGCAAGAGCGGGCGGTACAACCACCGCGAGCCGCGCACCATCTACGACCCGTCGCCCGACTGCACCGCGCAGGGCGCCCAGTCCGGCTTCGACGTGGACATCACCCGCGTGTTCAAGCAGGGCGGCCAGACCGTCAAGACGGAGGAGTTCACGACCCGCTACTCCGCGCAGAACCGGGTCGTGTGCGCGCCGGAGCCCAGCCCCACGCCGACCGTCCCCTCGCCGGCCGGCACTGCGGGGGCCGACGGCACGGGCTAGGCACAGCCATGGCGCCCCCTACGTGCGTCCTCGGCGACGTCCGGTCTCGATTTGATCTTGCCATGGTCAATGGCTAGGTTCACTGGCGCTGGAAGGCCGGTTGCCTAGCCAGCTCACCTCCACACGACCACCGCGATCTGCGGCTACCCCTTGCCCTCTCGTCCCAGACGGCAAGGGGCAGCCGTGCGTCGTCTTCCAGACAAGGGTCCTGATGAAGTTGCTGAGTGCGTACTCGAAGCCCGTAGCCGGCGTCGTGACCGTCGCCATTGCACTGACGATCTCCACCGCGTCGGCGGCCGTCGCCGTCTCACCCCTACCGGGGGAGCGCCCGACCGATCCGGTGGCTACCAGCGAGGCGGTCTCGTTCACACTCAGCGAGGAGGACCTCCGGCGTGGCATCGAGGCGGGGCACGCAGGTTCGACGCCGACCGACTCGCCGGGGTTGGACCTCCCCGGGGACAAGGGGCAAGAGCAGACCGAGGCCGTGGCGATTCCCGCTGTGGCGATCGCTGCGGCTGCGTGGTGCGCCCGCGGCGCGCTCTCGAGTGTCCCGACGACCGCACTGTCGGACATCCTCGCCGGCAAGAAGTCGAGTTTCAAGACCTACGTCTGGAACGCAGTCATCGGCTGCCTGGTAGGCGAAGTCGGTGGCGTCCTGTGGCGAGTGGTTCCACCGTGGGCCAAGCAGAAGGCCATCCATGCTGTGATCGCCATGCTCATCCGCTGGCGGTCCTGACCATCAGACTAGGCTCTCGCCTTCCCGTGCGGACCTCGCACGGGAAGGCGAGATCGCGACCAACTCGCTTCCCTCAAGGAGCATCGTGAGCACGCTCGTCGTCCTCTGCGTCTTCGTCCTGATGGGTGTTGCCACGCTACTCGCCGCGGTGACCGGGTACCGGGGCCACGTGTGCACGCCAGGCGTCGGTTACTCGGTGCCGCCGGACGTGCGACACGACCCCGAGCTGTGTCGTCGAGCGAACGAGCTGGTCGCCTTCTGGTGCACCGGCGCCACGATCATGTCGCTACCGCCCGTGGTCCTCGTCCTGTTGGCGACCGGTGGGGGAGGGGACGACGGACTGACGCTGCCCATGCTCATCTTCCTGGCGGCGTACGGGACGGTGGTCACGTGCATCGCCCTGCACCCCTTCGAGAAGATCAAGCACCTCGGGCGAGCATCTGAATCACGGTGAGACCGGGACCTCGAGTCGGTTCCAGGCGCTGCGGCACCGTCAACGGCCGTCGCGAGGCGGCGCCAGGTAGTGGTAGGCGTGGTGCCCGGTGAACCCGGTGGCCTCGTACAGGGCCCGTGCCGGGGCGTTCGCCGCCTCGACCTGCAGGTACGCGAAGCGGGCACCGGCGTCCCGGCCGTGGGCGAGCAGGGCGGTCAGCACGGTGCGGGCGAGGCCTCGACGCCGGTGTGAGCCGGCGACCTGCATGGCCGCGACGCCGGCCCAGCCACGGGCGACGGCGACGCGTCCGACCGCCACCGTGACGCCGTCCACCACGACCGACGCGAAGCGCTGGTGCGGCGCGGCGGTCAGCACGTCCACCGCCACGGGCGGCAGCGCCTGCCCGCGGTAGCGGTACAGGTCCAGCCACGCCCGGTCCGGCCGCTCGGTCAGGCGCACGGCAGGGTCCGCGTCGCGGTCCGGGTCCGGCAGGTCGCGCAACCGCCGCGTCATCACCACGGTGCCGTCGTCCGGGACCCAGCCGCGCTCCTGCAGGGCGCCCAGGGTCCCGTCGTCGGGGAAGCGCCGGTCACCGGTCAACGGCACCGGCACCTGCACCGACGCGGCGAGCCCGCGCGCGGCGTACCACCCACGGACCGTCGTCAGCGCGTCGTCCAGCTCCGACCCGGGGTCCCCGACGGCGAGCGCGGAGTTCGCGCGGCGCGTGAAGCCCCCGGCCGCCCGCAGCAGCCACCCGCCGAGCCGCTCGGACTCCAGCCCCGGCCACCCGAGGGCCGCGACCCGCTCCAGCGCCGCCGGTGACGACGCGTCGGTGACGGTGCGGGGCGGGACGACGCGGACGGCCACGACGTCCGCCGCCGGCACGCGCACGGGTGGCCCGTCGTCCGGCAGGACGTCCACACCCCGCTCCGACACCGCCACGAGCTCGCCGACGACGTCCGTCGCGCGGCCGTCCGGGAGGCGGTGGCGTACGGCCACGCGGCGTCCCACGTCCTGCGGTGTCAACGACGTCCGCGGCGTCCTGGTCACCTGGTGACCCTCCTGCGCGTCGGGGGCGGCCGTCCGCGATACTAGGGGCGACCACGCACGACCCTGCCCGAGCGGGCTCAAGGAGGCATTCCCGTGACGTACGTGATCGCGCAGCCCTGTGTCGACCTCAAGGACAAGGCGTGCATCGAGGAGTGTCCGGTCGACTGCATCTACGAGGGTGAGCGCTCCCTCTACATCCACCCCGACGAGTGCGTCGACTGCGGTGCCTGCGAGCCGGTCTGCCCCGTCGAGGCGATCTACTACGAGGACGACGTCCCCGAGCAGTGGGCGGACTACTACAAGGCCAACGTCGAGTTCTTCGACGACCTCGGCTCGCCCGGCGGCGCCGCCAAGCTGGGGCTGATCCCCAAGGACCACCCCGTCATCAAGGCGCTGCCGCCGCAGGAGCACGACCACTGAGCGGTGTCCCCGCTCCCGCCGGGGGTGAGCCGGCAGCGGCGTCGCGGACGGCGCTGCCGGACTTCCCGTGGGACGCGCTCGCCCCGTACGGCCGCCGGGCGCGTGAGCACCCGGACGGCCTGGTCGACCTGTCGGTCGGCACACCGGTCGACGGCACCCCCCGGGTGGTGCGTGACGCGCTGACCGCCGCCGCCGACGCGCCGGGCTACCCGCAGACGCACGGGACGCCGGCGCTGCGGGAGGCCGTGGCGGCGTGGTTCGCGCGTCGGCGCGGCGTCCCGGACGTGCAGCCGGACGCGGTGCTGCCGACGATCGGCTCCAAGGAGCTCGTCGCGTGGCTGCCGACGCTCCTCGGCCTCGGCCCGGGCGACGTCGTCGTCCACCCCGAGACGGCGTACCCGACCTACGACGTCGGTGCGCGCCTGGCCGGGGCGACGCCCGTCGCGGCCGACGGCACGGCCCAGGTCGGCCCGGGTGCGCGGGTCCGGTTGGTGTGGGTCAACTCGCCGTCCAACCCGACCGGTCGGGTCCTGGGGGTCGAGCACCTGCGCAAGGTCGTCGCCTGGGCGCGTGAGCGCGGTGCGGTGGTCGCCAGCGACGAGTGCTACGCGGAGCTGCCCTGGGTCCTGGACGGTCAGCCCGTCCCCGGGGTCCCGGCGCCGGGTGCGGTGCCCAGCGTCCTCGACCCGCGGGTGTGCGACGGCAGCCACGAAAGGCTGCTCGCGGTCTACTCGCTGAGCAAGCAGTCGAGCGTCGCGGGCTACCGCGCAGCGTTCGTGGCGGGCGACGCCGCCCTGGTCGGCGGGCTCCTGGAGGTGCGCAAGCACGCCGGGATGATCGTGCCGGCGCCGGTGCAGGCAGCGGTCACGGCGGCGCTGGCGGACGACGCGCACGTCGACACCCAGCGCGAGCGCTACCGCGCCCGTCGCGAGGTACTGCTGCCCGCCCTCGCCGCGGCCGGCCTGCGGGTGGACCACTCCGAGGCCGGCCTCTACCTGTGGGCGACCCGGGAGGAGGACTGCTGGGACACGGTGGCCGACCTCGCCGGTCGCGGCGTGCTCGTCGCGCCCGGTGCGTTCTACGGGCCCACGGGACGTCGGCACGTGCGGGTCGCGCTGACCGCCACGGACGAGCGGGTCGCCGCGGCGGCCGAGCGCCTGCGGGCCTGAGCGCGGCCTTCGTCCCGTGCGGGGCGGGAGACCGCGTGCCGTCGCCCGGCACGGGTGCGGTTGGCGGCTGCGCGGAAGCGGACGGTAGCGTCAGCCTGACAGCCTGGACCGACGCCCCCTCGTTCGCGCCGCCGGCGACCACCTGCCGGCGCCACCAGCGGAGCCGTCCGACGGACGGCACCAGGGGGCCCGTGCGCACCGACCTGCCGCACGGGGGACCACACGAGGAGCGACACGTGACCGAGACCGTCAAGAACGACAGCACCGACGCGGGTGCCCAGGCCCTGCAGCTGCAGCACCCGGGTGGGTCCCTGGAGCTGCCGCTGGTGAAGGCGACCGAGGGCAACGACGGCGTCGAGGTGTCCAGCCTGCTGAAGGAGACCGGCCTGGTCACCCTCGACCCGGGCTTCGTCAACACGGCGTCCTGCCAGTCCGAGATCACCTACATCGACGGCGACGCGGGGATCCTGCGCTACCGGGGCTACCCGATCGAGCAGCTCGCCGAGAAGTCCTCGTTCCTCGAGGTCAGCTACCTGCTCATCTACGGCGAGCTGCCGAGCCAGTCCGAGCTCGACGCCTTCGAGGAGCGGATCCGTCGGCACACGATGCTGCACGAGGACCTCAAGCGGTTCTTCGACGGCTTCCCGCGCGACGCGCACCCGATGCCCGTGCTGTCCTCCGCGGTGTCGGCGCTGTCGACCTTCTACCAGGACAGCCTGGACCCGTTCGACGCCGAGCAGGTCGAGATCTCCACGGTCCGGCTGCTGGCGAAGCTGCCGACGATCGCCGCGTACGCGTACAAGAAGAGCGTCGGGCAGCCGTTCCTGTACCCGGACAACTCCCTCGACCTCGCGGGCAACTTCCTGCGGATGACGTTCGGCTTCCCGGCCGAGCCGTACGAGGTCGACGACACGATGGTCAAGGCCCTGGACCTGCTGCTGATGCTGCACGCCGACCACGAGCAGAACTGCTCGACGTCGACGGTGCGGATGGTCGGCTCCGCGCAGGCCAACCTGTTCGCGTCCGTGTCGGCGGGGATCCACGCGCTGTCCGGTCCGCTGCACGGCGGCGCGAACCAGGCCGTCCTGGAGATGCTCGACTCCATCGCCGCCAGCGACGACGACGTCGACACCTTCATGCAGCGGGTGAAGAACAAGGAGAAGGGCGTGCGCCTGATGGGCTTCGGCCACCGGGTGTACAAGAACTACGACCCGCGGGCCGCGATCATCAAGAAGGCCGCCGACGAGGTGCTGCAGGGCCTCGGCCAGCGCGACGAGATGCTCGACATCGCGATGCGGCTCGAGGAGATCGCCCTCAACGACGACTACTTCATCGAGCGCAAGCTGTACCCCAACGTGGACTTCTACACCGGCCTCATCTACAAGGCGATGGGCTTCCCGACGAAGATGTTCACGGTCCTGTTCGCCCTGGGCCGCCTGCCCGGCTGGATCGCCCAGTGGCGCGAGATGATCGACGACCCGCAGACGAAGATCGGCCGTCCGCGCCAGATCTACACCGGTGCCACCGAGCGCGACTACGTGCCGGTCTCCGAGCGCTGAACCACCGGCCACCAGGTCGTCCGTCGGCCCGGTGCCCCGCAAGGGGCGCCGGGCCGAGGCGCGTCCGGGGCGGTCAGCCGGCGACGGTGACGACGACCTCGCCGGGTTCCGTGGGCGCCTCGTCGGAGGCCCCCCACCCGTCGCCCGGTGCCGACCGGTCCCAGCGGCGGCCGTCGACCGCGACGGCGACCACGTCGTAGGCGGCGGCCGACGCCACCGCCCAGTGGGCGGCGGCCCACCCGCGGCGGGTGGCGTCGTCGCCGTCACCGGCGTCCAGCGTCAGGCGGGGGCCGTCGGCGGAGACCACGGACACCCCGCCGAGCTCCGTGCCGAGCGCCTCGGCCACCGCGGCGGCGCGCGACGCGGCGTCCTCGGCGTCCGGGCCCGTCGTTGCTGAGGGCATGCGCAGCCGGCACGTCAACGCGGCCGGGGAGTACCCCGTCAGCGCCGACGCGAAGACCCTGCCCTCCGGCTCGTGGTCGGCGTACGCCTCCGGGAAGCCGCTGCGCTGCACCGTCTGCGCGGCGACGGTGATCTCCATCGACTCGTACCCGTCGACCCTCACCAGCCCGTCGTAGAAGGCGTTCGTCGAGTACACGGGGTCCATGATCTGCTCGACCGTCCCCCAGCCCTGGGAGGGGCGCTGCTGGAACAGCCCGACGGAGTCCCGGTCGCCGTAGTCGATGTTGCGCAGCTTCGACTCCTGCACCGCGGTCGCCAGCGCGATCGTCGCGGCACGGGCCGGCAACCCCCGCTGCACGGCGATCGCGGTGATGGTGGCGGCGTTCGCTGCCTGGTCGGGTGCCAGGTCGTGCGACTCGCCCCCGGCGCTGGCCGTGCAGGTCTCCCGCACCACGACCGGGTCGCCGGTGACGGCGACGAGCGCGCCGACACCCGCGGCGAGGACGCCCACCGCCAGGCTCGCCGCGAGCACGCGTCGGCCGCGTGGGGTCAGGCGCACCGCGTGATCGTACGACGGCGCTCCAGGCCGCCCACCGTCGGTCAGTTCGCGTGCAGCGCGGGGTTCAGCTCCACGCGCCTGCCCTCACGGGCCAGCGCCTCGACGGCCCCGGACAGCGAGTTGCGCCGCAGCAGCAGGCCGCTGGCTCCCGAGAGCTCCGACGCCTTGACCTCCCGCGGGGCGTCGCCGGTGAGCAGGCGGACCTTCGTGCCGGCGGTGACGTAGCACCCGGCCTCGACGACGCAGTCGTCACCGAGGCTGATGCCGATCCCGGCGTTGGCGCCGACGAGGCAGCGGCGGCCCACCGAGATGACCTGCGTGCCACCGCCGGACAGGGTGCCCATGATGGACGCGCCGCCGCCGACGTCCGAGCCGTCGCCGACGACCACGCCGGCCGAGATCCGGCCCTCGACCATCGACGCACCGAGCGTGCCCGCGTTGAAGTTGACGAAGCCCTCGTGCATCACCGTCGTCCCCGGCGCGAGGTGCGCACCCAGGCGCACCCGGTCGGCGTCGGCGATCCGCACCCCGGTCGGCACCACGTAGTCCGTCATCCGCGGGAACTTGTCGACGCCGAAGACCTGCAGGCGCCCGTCGCGCCGGGCCAGCAGCCGCAGCCGGGTCTGCTCGAAGTCGGTCACGGCGCACGGGCCGGCGCTCGTCCACACCACGTTGGCGAGCTGGCCGAACACGCCGTCCAGGTTCAGCCCGTGGGGCTCGACCAGCCGGTGCGACAGCAGGTGCAGCCGCAGGTACGCGTCGGCGGCGCCGTCCGGCGGGGTGTCCAGGTCGATGACGGTGCGCACGACCTCGGTGCGCACTCCGCGGGCCGGGTCGTGGCCCGCGGCCGCGGCCAGCTCCGCGGGGACGACGTGCGGGCCCTCGTCGGCGGGGGCGTCCTCGAGGCGGGGGCTCGGGTACCAGGCGTCGAGCACCGTCCCGTCCAGCTCGCTGACCGTCGACAGACCGTGGGCCCAAGCGCTGCGCGTCATGGGCCTCAGGGTATGGGCCGCGGACCGGACCTCGCGGCTCGGACCCCGCCGTGTGGACCGGCGCCCGCGCCGCTAGCGTCGCAGGGGTGACTGACGAGCCCACCGCCAGCGCTGCCGAGAGCACCGACCCGGACGGCGTGCCCGTCCTCGACCTGCACGGGGACCCCGTCGCGCTGACCCGCGCCCTGTGCGACATCGAGTCCGTGTCGGGGAACGAGCGCCGCGTCGCGGACGCCGTGGAGGCGGCCCTGCGCCGGCTCGACCACCTGGAAGTCCTGCGCGACGGCGACGCCGTCGTCGCGCGCACCACCCTCGGGCGCGACGAGCGCGTCGTCGTCGCCGGGCACCTCGACACGGTCCCCCTCGGGCGGCGGCCCGACGGCACCCCGAACCTGCCCACCTGGACCACGGGGAAGGGCGACGCGCTCGTCGTCCACGGCCGCGGGACGTGCGACATGAAGGCCGGCGTCGCCGTCCAGCTCGCCGTCGCCGCGCAGGTCACCGAGCCGGTCCGCGACGTCACCTGGGTCTTCTACGACCACGAGGAGGTGGAGGCCGAGCTGAACGGGCTGGGACGCCTGGTGGCCAACCACCCGGACTGGCTCGCCGCGGACTTCGCGGTGCTGTGCGAGCCCACCGACGGCACCGTCGAGGGCGGGTGCAACGGCACCATCCGGGTCGAGGTCCGCGTCACCGGCGTCGCCGCCCACTCGGCCCGGGCCTGGATGGGGCGCAACGCCGTCCACGAGGCCGGGCACGTGCTGTCGCGCCTGTCCGCCTACGAGACGCGGGACGTGCCCGTCGACGGGCTCGTGTACCGCGAGTCCCTGAACGCGGTGGGGATCCGCGGCGGGGTCGCGGGCAACGTCGTCCCCGACGAGTGCGTGGTGACCGTCAACTACCGGTTCGCGCCCAGCAAGTCCGTCGAGGACGCCGAGCACCACCTGCGCGAGCTGTTCTCCGGGTACGAGGTCACCGTCACCGACGCCAGCCCGGGGGCCCGGCCGGGGCTCGACCACCCTGCCGCGGCCGCCTTCGTCGCGGCGATCGGTGCCGAGCCCAAGCCGAAGTACGGATGGACCGACGTCGCCCGCTTCTCGGCGATGGGCGTCCCCGCCGTCAACTACGGCCCGGGCGACCCGCTGCTGGCGCACAAGGACGACGAGTCCTGCCCGGCCGCCCAGGTCCACGACGCCGCGCGGGCCCTGCGCTCGTGGCTGGCGGGCTGAGCCGTCGCGCCCCCTGGTGCCGCCGCTCGTAGGGTGAGCGCCATGCCAGAGGAGACCCCCGCGACCCCGACCCGCCGCCGCCCCGCGGACGGCAGCTACCACCAGGGCCCGGTGACGCTGCGCGGCAGCCAGGTGCCGACCACCACGACCGACCAGCGGCTGCTGGAGAGCCGCGGCCCCAGCGACTGGGTCCACACCGACCCGTGGCGGGTGCTGCGGATCCAGTCCGAGTTCGTCGAGGGCTTCGGCGCGCTCGCCGAGCTCGGTCGGGCGATCAGCGTCTTCGGCTCCGCGCGGACCCCCCGCGACCACCCCGACTACGCCCTGGGGGTCGAGGTCGGGGCGAAGCTCGTCGAGGCCGGGTACGCCGTCATCACCGGTGGGGGTCCGGGTGCGATGGAGGCCGCCAACAAGGGCGCCTGCGACGCCGGCGGGGTCTCCGTCGGGCTGGGCATCGAGCTGCCGTTCGAGCAGGGCATGAACGAGTGGGTCGACCTCGCGGTGAACTTCCGCTACTTCTTCGCCCGCAAGACTATGTTCGTCAAGTACGCGCAGGGCTTCGTGGTCCTGCCCGGTGGCTTCGGGACCTTCGACGAGCTGTTCGAGGCACTGTGCCTGGTGCAGACGCGCAAGGTCACCGAGTTCCCGATCGTGCTGCTGGGCAGCGACTACTGGGGTGGCCTGGTCACCTGGCTGAAGGACACGGTCGCGCACCGCGGCGCCATCTCGGCGCCGGACCTGGACCTGCTCCACGTCACCGACGACGTCGACGAGGCCGTCCGCGTCGTCACCTCGGGACGGCGCGACGTCCGGGCCCAGGAGCAGCGGGCCGCGGAGGCCGCGGCGCAGGAGGCGTCCGCACCCGAGTGACGCGCACCAGTCCGGGCCCTGTCCCGCGCCGGTTAGGGGACCTGGCAGGCTGACCGCGTGCTGGCCGTGTGCGTGTTCTGCTCATCCTCCGAGGTGATCGACTCCTGCCACCCCCGGCTCGCCGCGGAGCTGGGCCGCCTGCTCGCGGCCCGCGGGCACCGGCTGGTCTCCGGCGGTGGCCGCGTCTCGATGATGGGCGCCGTCGCCCGCGCCGTCCGCGCCGGTGGAGGCCACACGACCGGTGTCATCCCGCGCGCCCTGGTGCCGCTCGAGGTCGCCGACTCCGACGCCGACGACCTGGTGGTCACCGCCGACATGCGCGAGCGCAAGGGCCGGATGGACGCCGAGGCCGACGCCTTCGTCGTCCTGCCCGGTGGCCTGGGCACCCTCGAGGAGCTGCTCGAGGTGTGGGTGTCCCGGTCCCTGGGCATGCACGCCAAGCCGGTCGTGGTCTGCGACCCCACGGGGGTGTACGACGGGCTGCGCACGCTCGTCGAGCAGCTCGTCGACCAGGGTTTCGTCCGCCCCGCGGCGGCCGCCGAACTGGTCTGGACGACGACCCCCGAGCAGGCGCTGGACGCGGTGGAGGCGGGCTGCGCCGCCGAGGTCGTCGACGCCAGCGGTCGCTCGGCCCGGTTCGCCGAGGAGGCGCTGGAGGCCGAGCCGTGACCGGCCCGGGGGCCGTGGTCCCGCCCGTCGTCCCGCCCGCGTCCCCGGTGCTGAGGCTGCGCGGTCGCGATCACGACGCGAGCCGGCCGCTGGTGATGGCCGTCGTCAACCGCACGCCGGACTCGTTCTTCGCGGGGGCGCGCACGCCGGACGACCCGTCAGCCCGCGACGCCGTCGCCCGGGCCGTGGACGAGGGCGCCGACCTCGTCGACGTCGGCGGGGTGAAGGCCGGTCCGGGGGACGAGGTGGACGAGGCGGAGGAGCTGCGCCGCGTCGTCCCGTTCGTCGAACGGGTCCGCGCCGACCACCCCGACCTGCTGGTCAGCGTCGACACCTGGCGCAGCGGCGTCGCGCGCACCGCCTGCCGGGCCGGGGCGGACCTGGTGAACGACACCTGGGCCGGGCACGACCCGCACCTCGTCGACGTGGCCGCCGAGCACGACGTCGGGCTGGTCGTCTCCCACACCGGGGGGGCCGTGCCCCGCACCAGGCCCCACCGCGTCACCTACGGGACGACGGCACGCGGCGTGGTCGACGACGTCCTGGCGACGCTGGGGGCGCGGGCCGCCGACGCAGTCGACCGCGGGGTGCACGCCCGCTCGGTGCTGGTCGACCCGACCCACGACTTCGGCAAGAACACCTGGCACGGGCTGGCGCTGCTGCGCTGCACGCAGGAGATCGTGGCCCTCGGCTACCCGGTGCTGATGGCGTTGTCCCGCAAGGACTTCATCGGCGAGACCCTGGACCTGCCGGTCGAGGAGCGGTTGGAGGGCACCCTCGCCGCGACCGCCGTCGCGGCCTGGCAGGGGGCGCTGGTGTTCCGGGCCCACGACGTGGCCGCCACCCGGCGCGTCGTCGACACCGTCGCCAGCATCCGGGGTGAGCGGCCACCGGCGCGCGCCACCCGCGGGCTGGCCTGAGGGCGGCGGTGCCCGCCGTGGGCACTCACCGCGGACAGGTCGGTCGACGGGGCCTGCCGGCAGGACCGACGAGCCTGCTGTTGACGGGCGCGCCACGGTGTCGGCCGCCCGTGGCACGATCGACCCCGTGACGTTGTTCCTGCTCCTGGTCGCCCTCGCCGTCGTCGGGGGTGTCGCCGCCGTGGCGACCGGCCGCGTGCGCGGGGGTCTGGACGAGCCGACCACGAGTCGTCCCTATCGTCCGCTGCCGGACGCGCGCCTGACGCCGGACGACGTGGACGACGTTCGCTTCCCGCTCGGGGTGCGCGGCTACCGGATGGACGACGTGGACTCCGTGCTGCGTCGGCTCGCCGACGAGCTGGCCGAGCGGGACGCCGAGATCGCCCGGCTGCGCCGGGCGCTCGCCGACCCGGCCGCCGCGGCCCCCGCCCGCGACGGGCAGGACGACCAGCAGGACGCGACCCGGTGAGCACCTTCCCCGTCGTCGTGCGCACCAGCCTGCCGCCCGACCGGGCGTTCACGGTCGTGACGGACTGGCCGGCGCACTCCGTCCCCCTGACGACGGTGGAGGTCGTGGGCGACGGTGACGGTCGCGGCCTCGGCGGCCGTTTCGTGGGTCGGACCCGGTTCGGCCCGGTGCTCGTCGACGACCCGATGGAGGTCGTCGAGTGGGCGCCCCCTGCCGGTGTCGGTGCCGGTGCCGGTGAGACGGGCCGGGCGGGGCACGGTCGCTGCCGCGTGGTCAAGACAGGTCGGGTCGTCCGCGGTGGCGCCACCCTGGACGTCCATCCCGTCCCCGGCGGGACGCTGGTCCGGTGGGTCGAGACCGTGTCCGCCGGGCCGCGGCCTCTCGCACCACTGCTCGACGCCGGTGCCCGGGTCGTCGGGCCGTGGGTCTTCGGCCGGTTGCTCCGCACGCTGCTCGAGGAGGCTGAACGTGACCACCACTGACGCGCCCGCCCCGTCGGCACCCGCAGCACCGCCGGGACCGACCGGCCCGACGGGCCCCGCGGTGGAGGCGGAGCCCGACAGCGGGCTGGTCCTCGGCACCGACGGGCTGGCGCGGTGCGGCTGGGGGGCGTCGACGGACGACTACCGCGCCTACCACGACGAGGAGTGGGGCGTCCCCGTGCACGGCGAGTCCGCCCTCTTCGAGCGGATCACCCTGGAGGCCTTCCAGTCCGGGTTGTCGTGGCTGACGATCCTGCGCAAGCGCCCCGGCTTCCGCTCGGCGTTCGCCGGTTTCGACGCCGAGACCGTGGCCCGCTTCGACGAGGCCGACCGGGCCCGGCTGCTCGCCGACGCCGGCATCGTCCGCAACCGCGCGAAGGTCGACGCCGCCCTGGGCAACGCCCGCGCCGTGCTGCGGATGCGCGACGCCGTCGACGGTGGGCTCGACGCCTTCGTGTGGTCGTTCGCGCCGGACGACGACCGGCCGGCGCCGCGCCGGATGGCTGACGTCCCGTCGACGACCCCGGAGTCCGTGGCGCTGGCCAAGGGCCTCAAGAAGCACGGTTTCGTGTTCGTCGGGCCGACCACCGCGTACGCGGCGATGCAGGCGTGCGGTCTCGTCGACGACCACCTCGCGGGCTGTCACCGACGCCGCGCCGGCGGGGCCGGGTGAGCACCAGCGTCGACGCGTCGGCCGAGGACGGCCGGTCGTCGGCCCGGTCGTCGGCTGGGTGGTGGCCCGGCCGGCCGTCGGGCGGGCCGCTCGGGGACGCCGCCCGCCGGTGGGCGGCCTCGCCGTGGTGGGTCCGCGTCCTGGTCGTCTGGGGTGCCGCGCGGGCGGTCACCTGGGTCGTCACCGAGCGGGTCGCCCGGTTCCAGCAGGCGAACCTGTGGTCCGGTGCCGACCCCGCGTACCTGGACTTCGTGCGCATCTGGGACGGCGACTGGTACCGGCGGATAGCCGACACCGGCTACCCGCTGCCGCTGCCCGTGGACGGCACCGGCCAGCCGTTCCAGAGCGAGTGGGCGTTCTACCCGGCGTACCCGGTGCTGGTGCGCGGCCTGGAGGCCGTGACCGGGTTGGAGTTCCGCGTGGTGGCGCCCACCCTCAGCCTGGTCCTCGGGGCCGCGGCGGCGCTCGTCCTGCACCGGCTCTTCGCCCGGTACGCGGGGGAGGGGACGGCCCTGGCGGCGGTCGCCCTGCTCGCGACGTTCCCCACGTCGCCGGTGCTCCAGTACGCCTACACCGAGTCGTTGGCGCTCTTCGCGTTGGCGGCGTCCACGTACCTGCTGGTGAGCCGCCGGTACCTGCTCGCGCTGCTCCCGGTGGTGCTGCTCGGCCTGACCCGGCCCGTGGGCGTGCCGTTCGGGCTGGTGGTGCTGGCCCACCTGCTGCACCGGTGGTGGGTACGGCGACAGGACCCGCTGCCCCTGCGGCAGGCCGGTGAGATCGTCCTCCTGGGACTGGTGACCGCCGCGTCGTCGGCGGCGTTCCCGGTCTACGTCGGCTGGGCCACGGGGCGCCCCGACGCGTACACGGCCGTCCAGTCCGCCTGGCACGGCGGGGACCTCGACGTCCTCACCCCCTGGTGGGACACCTCCCGCTGGCTGCTCGGCGACCACGTCGGGCCGGTCGCCCTCGCCCTGCTCGTCGTCGGGTACACGCTGCTGCTGCTCGGACCGGGCCTACGGGTGCTGGGCCTGGAGCTCACCGTGTGGTGCGGGGCGTACGCGCTCTACCTGCTCGTCGTCCTGCAGCCGTACACGTCGGTGTTCCGCTACCTGCTCCTGCTGTTCCCGCTCGCGCTGCTGGCGGCGCACGCGGTCCGGACCCGCGCGCACCTGCTCACGTGGCTGGCCGCCCACGTGTCCCTGCAGGTGGTGTGGATCGCGTGGCTGTGGCGGTTCACCCCGCCGTCCGACGTCCCGCCGTGACGGGACGTGCGGACGGCGAGCCGGACAGCGGCGGGCGCCTCAGCGGCCCTCGAACTGCGGCGTGCGCTTGGCGATGAACGCGTCGACGGCCTCGTGGTGGTCGCGGGTGCCGCCGGTCAGGCTCATCATCTCCGCCTCGTGGGCGAGCGAGGCCTCCAGGTCGTGGGCGGCGGAGAACGCGACGGCCCGCCGGATCGCCCCGTACGCCACGGTCGGTCCGGCTGCCAGCGTCCGGGCGAGCTCGAGGCCGCGCGCCGCCAGCCGGTCGTCGTCCACGACCTCCGTGGCCAGGCCGAGCGCCAGCGCCTCCTCGGCCGGGACGGTGCGGGGGAACAGCAGCAGCTCCTTGGCCTTCGCCGTGCCCACCAGGCGCGGCAGCCAGAACGTCGCGCCGGTGTCGGCGGACAGCGCCACCCCGGCGAACGCCAGGTTGAAGCCGGCGGACCGGGCCACCACGCGGACGTCGGCGGCCATCGCCATCGACGCGCCGGCTCCGGCCGCGACGCCGTTGACCGCGGCCACCACCGGCTTCGGCATCGTGCCCAGGGTGAGGGCGATCGGGTTGTAGTGCTCCGGCACCGTCCGGCTCATCACCTCGTCGCCGGAGCGCAGCAGACCGATGTGCTCGCGCAGGTCCTGCCCCACGCAGAACGCCCGCGGCCCGCTGCCCGTGAGCAGGACGCACCGCACCGCGGGGTCGTCCGCGGCCTGGCGGACGACCCGGACCAGGGACTCCTTGGTCGGCGTGTCGAGGGCGTTCATGGCGTCGGGCCGGTTGAGCGTGATCGTGGCCAGGCCGTCGCTCACCTCGTACAGCACCGGGTCGGCGGACGGCGCGTTGCTGCCAGGGGTAGTGGTCACGGGGTCTCCTCGTGCTGGGGGCGGGTGACGGGTCCGGCCGCAGGGAACCGGACGAGGTTCTCAGGGGCGGCGTCCGGCCCGCGGGGCGGGGTCGGCCGGCCGGGCTGCGGGGGACGTCGGGTCCAGGCACTCGTCGACGAACCGGTCCGCGCCCGCGCGCAGGTCGCGAGCGGCCTCGTCGAACAGGGCGGCGGCCGCCCGGCCGGGCCAGTCCGGGGGCAGCAGCACGGCGGGCAGCGCGGGGTCGGTGAACAGGAACTTGCGCCACTCGTGCACGAGCTGGAAGCGCGTGGCGAACGCCGTTCGGTCGTCCGGCGCGGGTCCGGCGCGCCCGAGCAGGTCGCGGGCCTGCGCCGTCCACTCCTCGTACGCCCGTGCGACCGGGGCCAGGTCCCACGCCGTCGCAGCCAGGTCCGTGGCGTCCTGCTCGGGGAACGCCCCGAAGGTCCGCGCGCCGACCCCTGCGGCGTCCAGCTCGCCGGCCAGCTCCGGGGACCGGCGGGGTGCCACCCACGTGCCGTTGCCGAGGCAGGCGTACCCCAGGTAGCGCAACGACGACTCGACCCGCTCGCGCTCGGCACGCGACCGCGGGCGGTCCAGGACGACGAGGTGCCACCGGCCGTCCCACGGCGCGTCCCAGCCGGCACCCGTCCGGTAGATCCGCGCGTGCGCCTCGTCCAGCCGGCGTTCGGCGCGCTCCGTCAGCTCGTACCCGGGCCCTTCGCTGAGCCGGACGGGGGACAGCCACCCCTGCCGCACCATCCGCGACACGCCCGTGCGGACGGCGGCGACGCTGATCCCCAACGGGTCCAGGAGGCGCACGAGGGCGGCGACCGGCGCGACGCCACCGCGCCAGCGCAGATGGTCGCCGTACAGGTCGAACAGGGCCGATCGGGCGTGCACGGCCGTCATCCTGCCCGCTGGAGCGGCCCGTCGTCACCGAGATCGCGGCCGTGCCCCATTTCGCCAGCGGGCTCGGACCCTAGATAATGACCTCGATCACGCTGCGAGCCGACCAGGCCCGGGCGTCACCGGTGCCCCGTGCCCGTGACGCCCGGACGCCGGCTCCAGCGCTAACACCAGGAAGGGGAGCGCCACATGGCGGCGATGAAGCCCAGGACCGGCGACGGTCCGCTCGAGGTCACCAAGGAGGGGCGGGGCATCGTCATGCGCATGCCGCTCGAAGGTGGCGGGCGGCTCGTGGTGGAGATGACCCCCGACGAGGCCAACGCCCTCGGCGACGCCCTGAAGTCCGCCGCCGGCTGACCCGGCCGGTCGCGCCGACCCCGGTGAGGTGCCCGCGCACCGCGCCGGGGTCGTGCGCGTCCACGACCGGTGCCCCGTGTCGCCGTGTCGCCGTGTCGCCGTGCCCGCGGGTCGGGCGCCGCGACGCGGTCCGGCCCCCGGCGTCCCGTCCGCGGCGGTCGGTAGGTTGGCCCCGTGGCCGACCACGACCTGGAGCAGACGACCGACGACGCCGACACGACCGCGCGACCCGCGGGGCGGTCCGGTGCGCGAGGGAGCCGGCGGCGCCGGCGCGACGACGGCGGCGCGTCCCCCGGACCCGTCGTCGGCCGGGCCCTGCCCGCCGTCCGCGCGAAGGCGGCCGGCGACGTGACCGGCACCGGCGCGGACGTCCTGGTCGTCCCGCTCGCACCCCCCGCGGCCGGTGAGCCCGACCCCCAGCCGCGCGCAGGCGTCGCGGACGCGGCGGCGGCCTACGGCGTCGACCTGCCCGCCGCGTGCGCCCAGGAGCGGTTCACCGGCGCCGTGGGGCAGGTCCTCACCCTCCCCGTGGGGGCGCTCACGGCCGGGACCGCGGGCCTGCCCGGTCGCCTGGTCCTGCTCGGCGTGGGTGACGGCGGCCCCACCGCGCTGCGGCGTGCGGGTGCCGCGCTCGCCCGGGCGACGCGCGGTGCGGGACGCGTCGCCACGACCGCGGTCCACGGCGCCACGGGCGAGGCGGTCCGCGCCTTCACCGAGGGGTACCTGCTCGGCGCGTACTCCCCGCCACGGACCGGCACGTCCGAGGGGCCGAGGCCCCCCGCCACCGAACTGGTCCTGCTGGGCTGCCGGCGCGCCGACGACGTCGAGCGGGCCCGTACCGCCGCCCGCGCCACCTGGGTCGTGCGCGACCTGGCCGCCACGCCCGCGTCGACCAAGTCCCCGCAGTGGGTCGCCGACCAGGCCAGGGCCCTGGCCGCCGACGTCCCCGGCCTGGACGTGCAGGTCGTGGACGCGGACGCGCTGCGCGACAGGGGGTTCGGTGGCCTGGTCGCCGTCGGCGGCGGCTCCGCCACGCCTCCGTGCCTGGTCACGGTGACCTGGACGCCGCCGGAGCCCGCGGCACGAAGCCGCCACGTCGTCCTCGTCGGCAAGGGGATCACGTTCGACACCGGTGGCCTGTCCATCAAGCCGCGCGAGGCGATGGTCCCGATGAAGACGGACATGGCCGGTTCCGCCGTCGTGCTGGCCGCGGTGCTGGCCGCCGCGGAGGTCGGGGTGGGGCACGGCGTCACCGCCCTCCTGCCCTTGGCGGAGAACGCCTTCGGTGCGGCCGCGTACCGTCCGGGTGACGTGGTGACGGTGTTCGGCGGGACGACCGTGGAGGTCGCCAACACCGACGCGGAGGGCCGGATGGTGCTCGCCGACGCCCTGGCCTACGCGGACGCCCACCTCGACCCGGACGTCCTCGTCGACGTGGCGACGCTCACCGGTGCGGCGAGCCTCGGTCTGGGCAAGCGCCACGCCGCCCTGTACACCGCCGACGACCGCCTGGCCTCCGCGCTGGCCGACTCGGCCGAGCGGACCGGGGAACGGGTCTGGCGGATGCCCCTGGTGGAGGAGTACCGGCCCTACCTCGACTCCGAGGTCGCCGACATCCGGCACGTCACGGCCGACCGCTCGGTCTCCGGCGGCTCCATCACCGCCGCGCTGTTCCTGCGGGAGTTCGTCGGGGACCGCCGCTGGGTGCACCTGGACGTCGCCGGTCCGTCCCGGGCCGACCGCGACGAGCACGAGGTCACCAAGGGCGCC
Source organism: Thalassiella azotivora (assembly GCF_054781695.1). NCBI lineage: Bacteria > Bacillati > Actinomycetota > Actinomycetes > Kineosporiales > Kineosporiaceae > Thalassiella > Thalassiella azotivora. The sequence continues at coordinate 68,308 of NZ_BAAGTX010000014.1, read as the reverse complement.
AGCGGCTACGGGGCCCGGCTGCTGCTCGACTGGCTGACGCGACTGCGGTGACCGCCGACGCGGCTGCGGCGAGCACGGCGGCCCTGGTCGGCCACCGGGGCCCCGCCGCGGTCAGCGCTTGACGGCGACCAGCAGCCCGTCCCCGCACGGGAGCAGGGCGGGGACGAGGGACTCGTCGCGCCGCACCCGCTTGCCGAGCTCGCGGATGGACGTCGTCGTGGCGTCACGCTGCGCGGGGTCGGCGACCTTGTCGTGCCACAGGGCGTTGTCCACGGCCAGCACGCCGCCGGTGCGCAGAAGCCGGAGCGCCTGGTCGACGTAGGCGTCCACGTCGTCCTTGTCGGCGTCGACGAGCACCAGGTCGTACGCCGCGTCCGTCAGCCGGGGCAGGACGTCCAGCCCGCGGCCGGTGATCACCCGGGCGCGGTTCGGCCGGACGCCGGCCTCGGCGAACGTCTCGCGCGCGGCGCGCTGGTGCTCCGACTCGACGTCGATGGTGGTCAGGACGCCGTCCTCCGGCATGCCCCGCAGCAGCCAGAGCCCCGAGACCCCCGTGCCGGTGCCCACCTCCACGACCGCCCTGGCGTCGAGGGCCGCGGCCAGGAAGCGCAGTGCCGCGCCGACACCGCGTCCCACGGGCGTGCAGCCGAGCTCGCCGGCCCGGTCACGGGCCCGCATGAGCACGTCGTCCTCGACCACGTAGTCCTCGGCGTACGCCCAGCTGGCGGGCTTCGATGCGCTGATGGCTGCCTCCTGCGCCGCGTGCGGTCGCCGCGCTGCCGGTGCGGCGACGTGTCGTCGGGCACGACCCTAGACCCGCCGGGTCGGGCCGTGGGCCGACGGTGCCGCCCCGCTCCCAGGCTTCTCCCAGCAAGCCGGGGAACCCTGGGGGCTCGGGCGGCGTTCGACACGACGTAGGGACGGCGATGGGCTCCGGCGGAGGACGTGACGGCATGACGGTGGCGAGCCTGGGTGGCGGGCTGCACCTGCCCGTGGGTCGCCGCCGCGCCGCGCGCACGGTCCGGGACGCCGCCGCGAGGCAGCAGCCGGCGCCGCCGCGCGAGGTCGCACCGCGCGAGGTCGCACCGCACTCGGCGGCCGGCGACGAGGTGGACGCGGCGTCGTCCGCCGTCCCCGGCGAGGGCGACGCGACCACCGCCTGGCAGCCGCCGACCTGGGAGGAGGTCGTCCAGCAGCACTCCGCCCGGGTGTACCGGCTGGCGTACCGGCTCACCGGCGACCGCCACGACGCCGAGGACCTCACGCAGGAGGTCTTCGTCCGCGTGTTCCGCTCGTTGTCCTCCTACACCCCCGGCACGTTCGAGGGCTGGCTGCACCGCATCACCACGAACCTCTTCCTCGACCAGGTCCGTCGCAAGCAGCGGATCCGCTTCGACGCGCTGGTCGACGGGGCCGCCGAGCGGCTGCCCGGCGCCGACCCCGGCCCCGAGCGCGCGTTCGAGCACGGCAACCTCGACCTGGACGTCCAGCAGGCGCTCGGCGCGCTGTCGCCCGAGTTCCGCGCCGCGGTCGTGCTGTGCGACATCGAGGGCCTGTCGTACGAGGAGATCGCCGCCACGCTGGGGATCAAGCTGGGCACCGTCCGCTCCCGGATCCACCGCGCGCGCGCCCAGCTGCGCGAGGCGCTCGCGCACCGGTCCCCGCAGGCCGAGCGCGCCGCGGGGGGCACCAGGGCGTCCACGGGCGAGCCGACCACGCAGGAGGTCAGGTGAGCCACCTGGGAGCGCGCGTCACCGCGCTGCTGGACGGCGAGCTGTCCCCCGACGCCGCTGCCCGCGCACACGCGCACGCGGCCGCCTGCCCGCCCTGCCTGAGGGCGCTGGAGACCGAGCGGGCCGTGCGCACCACGCTGGCGACGGCCCGGGACCCCGAGGTCCCGACCGAGCTGGTCGAACGGCTCGTCGCCCTCGGCGGTCCGGCCGGCCCGCTGCCCCCTCGGCCCGGTCACGTCCCCGGCGCGCCCAGGCCCCCGTTCGCGGTCATCGGTCCGCCGCCCCGCGGCGGGTCGCGGCGCCTGGCCCGGTCGGCGCAGCCGACCCGACCCGAAGCCGCCGGCACCCTCGCCGCCGGTGCGCTCGCCGCCGCCCCGCCGCGCCGGGGCCCCGCCACGACCCACCCCCTCGGACGGCGACGGGCCCGGCGCCTGCGGCGCGGGCTCGTCCTCGCGCTGACCGGCTCCTTCTCGATCGCCTCGGTCGGCCTGGTGTCCACGCTCGCCCTGACCGGTCTGCTCGACGACGCAGCCACGGTGGCGCCGGCCTCGACGAGGCTGGGCGTGGAGCCGGAGGGCCGGACGGGCGCTCCGCGGCCGGAGGGGCCCTCGACGACCGGGCAGGCGGTGCCGATGGCCCCGCTGGGCACGGGGCAGGCACCCGACGGGCCGTGGGCCACGGGCGTGCTGACCTCCGGCGCGGGCCCGTCCTCCGTGGGGACCGCCCAGTCGGTGCTCACCGCCTCCGGCGCGCCGGTGGCGGGCGCGCCGGTGCCCCCGGGCCACCGGTCACCGGCGACGCCGGCGGGGCCGGCCGTCCCGCCCAGCGGCTCGTCGCCGTCCGCGACCACCACGCCGGTCCCGACGCCCTAGCCTGGGAGCGTCGGTGGGCCACCCGTGCTCGTGGCCCGCCAGGCGCGGGAGGATGCTCCCGACACCACGAGGAGGGCGGGACCGGGATGACGCAGGACCACTGGGCGCGACCGCGCGACGCGGGCCCCTGGCCCGCGCCCGGCGCGGAGCAGGAGCCACCGGTGCCCCCCAGCTCCGGTGACCCCGCCCCGTGGAGCGACGAGGCGCGGGACACCGTGCCGCTGCCCGTGGGACCGCACGACACCGTGCCGGTGGTCGCGGACGCCCACGACACCGTCCCGTTGCCCGCGGACCGGCGCGCCCCCGCGCCGGTCGGCGCCGGCGCGCCAGGTCCGCCGTCCGGGGCCCTGCCCCCGCCGGGCGCACCGCCCGCTGCTGCAGCGTTCCCACCGTTCTCGGGGCCCGCACCCGACGCCTCGCCCGCCGCCCCGCCGGCTCCCGTCACCGCGCCGCCGCCGGAGCCCCCCGGGCCGCACGTGGACGCCGAGCGGGGGTACGGGGACGACGCGCCGGTGCTGCGTCGCCGTCGGGCGGGCCGACGGCTGCTCACGTCCGCCGTCCTCGCCACGGTCGCGCTGCTGGCGGGCTTCGCCGGTGGCTGGCTGGCCGACCGCGGCACCGGTGGTGGCACGATCACGCTGGTCGACCCCGGGGACGACGTCCCGGCCGCGCGACCGCCGGACTCGGTGGCCGGGGTCGCCGCCGACGTCCTGCCCAGCGTCGTCTCCATCGAGACGCGCGGGGCGACCGGGCAGGGCACCGGCTCGGGTTTCGTCATCCGCGAGGACGGTTACGTCCTGACCAACAGCCACGTCGTCTCCGGCGTGGCGGACGGCGGCCGGATCGTCGTGGTGTTCTCCGACGGCTCGCAGGAGGAGGCCGAGGTCGTCGGAGCCACCAGCGCCTACGACCTGGCGGTCCTGCGCGTCGACCGCTCGGGGCTGCCCGAGCTCGAGCTGGCCGACTCCAGCACCGTCGTCGTCGGCGACCCGGTGATCGCCATCGGTGCGCCGCTCGGGCTGGAGGGCACGGTGACCACCGGGATCGTCAGCGCCCTGAACCGGCCCGTCGCGGCGGGTGACGGGCAGGAGAGCGCCTTCATCAACGCGATCCAGACCGACGCGGCGATCAACCCCGGCAACTCCGGCGGACCCCTCGTCGACGTCCGTGGTCGCGTGATCGGCGTCAACTCGGCGATCGCCCGGGCACCGGGCAACCTCGGTCCCAGCGGCGGCAACATCGGCCTGGGCTTCGCCATCCCGGGCGAGCAGGCCGCCCGGACCGCCCAGCAGCTGATCGACGAGGGGCGGGCCACCTACCCGGTCGTGGGGGTGCTGCTCGACCGCGGCTACGACGGAGAGGGCGTCAAGGTCGTCGACGAGGCCCAGCAGGGAACGCCCGCCGTCACGCCGGGAGGGCCCGCGGACGAGGCGGGGATCCGCCCCGGGGACGTCATCGTCGGGTTCGAGGGCCGTCCCGTGACCGAGCCCGACCAGCTCATCGTGGCGATCCGCGCCCAGCGCCCCGGGGACACGGTGACCCTGACCGTGCGCACCGCCGGCGGGCGGGAGCGGTCCGTCGACGTCACCCTCGACGAGTCCGACCAGGACGGCTGATGTTCGGGATCAACGGCGCCGAGCTGCTCGTGCTGGCCGTCGTCGCGCTGCTCGTCGTCGGGCCGGAGCGCCTGCCGGAGTACGCGTCCCAGCTCGGGCGGCTGGTGCGCGAGGCCCGGCGGATGGCCGTCGGCGCCCGTGAGCAGGTCCGCCAGGAGCTCGGCCCGGACTTCGACGACATCGACTGGCAGAAGCTGGACCCGCGGCAGTACGACCCCCGCCGGATCGTCCGGGAGGCGCTGACGGACCTCGACGACGAGCCCGAGCCGTCCGCCGGGCGTCGCAGCGGGTCGGCCGGCCGGCCCGGCGCCCGTGCCGACGACGGCGGGTCCGCTCGCACGGCTCGCCCGTCGGCCAGCTCGTCGCAGGGGGCGACGGCCGCTGCCGCCGGCGCCGCGCTGGGGGTGGGCGCCTCCGCGGGACGGTCCCCCGGCCAGGGGGAGCGCGCGGCCGGTGGGGCCGGGGCGCGGTCCGAGGGCTTCCGGGCGCCGTACGACACCGAAGCGACCTGACACCCCGGTCGCGGGACCCCCGCTGCCTCAGGGGCCGGGCCGCTCCCGGGCGAACCACTCCGCGCGGGTGACGGCGTACTCCACGTCCCCGAGCTCGTCACCGGGGATCCTGTCCGGCCACTCGGCGTGGAAGGTGCGCACGTACCGCAGACCCGCCTTCTCCATCACCCGGCGGGACGCCTGGTTGACGGCCATCGTCTCCGCGGTCACGCGCCGGGCCCCCCACCGCTCGAAGGCGGCCGCGACGAGCGCCCGAGCGCCCTCGGTGGCCAGGCCGCGGCCCCATGCGTCGCGCCGGAGCCGGTAGCCCAGCTCCGGCTCGTCGACCGGGTCGCCCGCGCGGGCGCGCAGGTGGAACCACCCGAGGACCTCGCCCGTCGCCCGGTCGACGGCCATGAGGAACCCGTAGCCGGGGTGCCTGTCGTGGTACGCCAGCAGCGCCGGGAGGACGTCCCGCTCCACCTCGGCACGAGGGGTCGCGCGCCCGCCCGTGACGAAGCGCATCACCTCGGGGTCGGCGTCCAGCTCGACGAGCGCGTCGACGTCGTCGCTCCGGACGTGGCGCAGCAGCATCCGTTCGGTCTCCACGACGACGTGCACGGCACCATCCTCACCCCGGTGGGAGCCCCCGGGTGGGCGCCCCCGGGTGGGCGCCGTCGCGTGCGCGCGGGTCAGCGGCCGGCGGGGGTGAGCCCGAGGGAGCGGCCGGCCAGGCCGCGGGCGCGGCGGGACAGCTGGCGCGCCACTCCGCGCAGCGCGACGGCGGCGGGGGAGTCCGGCGTGCCGAGCACGGCCGGCGTGCCGCCGTCCCCGCCCTCGCGCAGCGCCACGTCCACCGGCACCTGGCCGAGCAGCGGCACCGTCGCGCCGACGGAGCGGGTCAGGCTGTCGGCGACCGTCTGGCCGCCGCCGGCGCCGAACAGGTCCATCCGCGAGCCGTCCGGCAGCTCCAGCCACGACATGTTCTCGATGACGCCGACGACCTGCTGGTGGGTCTGCAGGGCGATCGCACCCGCGCGCTCGGCCACCTCGGCGGCGGCGGTCTGCGGGGTCGTGACGACGAGGATCTCCGCGGACGGCAGCAGCTGGGCGACGCTGATCGCGATGTCGCCGGTGCCGGGCGGCAGGTCGAGCAGCAGCACGTCCAGGTCGCCCCAGAACACGTCGCCGAGGAACTGCTGCAGCGCCCGGTGCAGCATCGGCCCGCGCCACACGACCGGCTGGTTGCCCGGGACGAACATGCCGATCGAGATGACCTTCACGTCGTGGGCGACCGGCGGCAGGATCATGTCGTCGACCCGGGTCGGCGGCTGGGTGACGCCGAGCATCCGCGGCACGGAGAACCCGTACACGTCCGCGTCGACCACGCCGACCCGCAGGCCGTCGGCGGCCATCGACGCGGCGAGGTTGACCGTGACGCTGGACTTGCCGACCCCGCCCTTGCCGGAGGCGACCGCGTACACCCGGGTCAGCGACCCCGGCTTGGCGAACGGGATCTCCTTCTCGGCCTGGCCGCCGCGCAGCTTCGTGCGCAGCGCCTGCCGCTGCTCGTCGCTCATCACGTCGAGGACGACGTCCACGCTCGTCACGCCGTCGACCCGGGCGACCGCCTCGCGGGTGTCACGCGACAGGGTGTCCTTCATCGGGCAGCCCGAGACCGTGAGGTACAGGGTCACCCGCACCGCGCCGTCCTCGTCGGCCTCCACCGACTTCACCATGTCCAGCTCGGTGATCGGCTTGCGGATCTCGGGGTCCTGCACGGTCGCCAGGGCGGCGTGCAGCGCGTCGGTCGAGGGGGCGGCCATGCCTCCAGGGTAGGTCGGCGGGAGGCCGTGCCGGGCCGGGGGTGACGGCGCTCACCCGCGGGAGGGCGCGCAGGCGCTCACCCGGTCAGTGCGCGTGCTCCCCGCCGGCGGCCTGAGGGGCCCCCGTCCGGCAGTACGGGCAGATCAGCCAGGAGTCGTCGAGGCGCTTGCCGCAGCCCTCGCAACGGCCGGTGGCGACGGTGGTGGCGCACCACGGGCAGGCGACCATGCCCTCCTCGACCCGCTTGCCGCACCCGGTGCAGTGCCGGGCCGCCGTGTGGTCGGCGGTGGTGACGCGCAGCACCTCCTCGAACGTGGTGTCGCCGCGGAACGCCTTGCGCAGGGCCGACATCCGCAGCGACGACATCCCGGCCTCCTTGGCCTGGGCCGCGACCGAGGTCTCCGTCGGGTCCTGCACCAGCACCTTGCGCATCGGGGCGTCGACCTCGAGCACCTCGTAGACGGCCGTGCGCCCCCGGTAGCCGGTGCCGCCGCAGTCGGGGCACCCGGCCCCGCGCAGGGGGGTGGCGTCGAGGATGTCCTCGATCGCCAGCCCGAGCAGCATCAGCGTCTCCTGGTCGGGGATGTACCCCTCGGCGCACGAGTCGCAGGGCGTGCGGACGAGCCGCTGGGCGATGGCGGCGGTGAGGGAGGAGGCGACGAGGAACGGCTCGGCGCCCATGTCGATGAGCCGGGTGAGCGCCGCGACGGCCGAGTTCGTGTGCAGCGTGGTCAGCACCAGGTGGCCGGTCAGGGACGCCTTGAGCGCCAGCTCGGCGGTCTGGCCGTCCCGGACCTCGCCGACCAGGACGATGTCGGGGTCCTGGCGCAGGACCGAGCGCAGGCCCGCCTCGAAGGTCATCCCGGCCTTGACGTTGACCTGGACCTGGGTGATGCCGGGCAGCTGGACCTCGACCGGGTCCTCGAGGGTGATGATGTTCTTCTCCGGCGTCATCACCTCGGCGATCGCCGAGTAGAGCGTGTTCGTCTTACCGGAGCCGGTCGGCCCGGTGATGAGCACCAGGCCCTGGGGGACGGCGAGCGCCCGGTTGAAGATGTCGAGCTGCTCCTCCTCGAAGCCGAGCGAGGCCAGTGAGGGGACGTCGTCCCCGCGGGTGAGCAGCCGGATGACGATCTTCTCGCCGTGCAGGCTCGGCAGGGTCGAGACGCGGCAGTCGATGTTCATGCCGTCGACCTGGATGCGGGTGCGCCCGTCCTGGGGGACGCGGCGCTCGGCGATGTCCAGACCGGAGATGATCTTGATGCGGGAGATGACGGACGGGGCCACGCGCTTGGGCGCGGACATCACGTCGCGCAGCAGGCCGTCGCAGCGGAACCGGATCCGCAGGCCCTCGCGCTGGACCTCGATGTGGATGTCGGAGGCGCGCAGCCGCACGGCGTCGCCGAGCACCTGGTTGACGAGCTTGACGATGGGGGCGTCGTCCTCGCCGCCGGGCCCAGGCGCGGAGTCGGCGAAGACGTCGTCGTCCTCCACGGTGTCGACCAGGGCGCCCACCGTCGAGGAGTCCGACGACAGGGACCACGCGCGCGCCAGCTGGTCGCGGATCTGGCTGGGGGTGGAGACCAGCACCTGCAGGTCGTTGACGCCGCTGTGCAGCTTGACGTCGTCCAGGGCCAGGACGTTCGTCGGGTCCGCCGTCGCCACCACGAGGACGCCGTCGCGCCGGTCGACGACGAGCACCTGCGCGCGCTCGGCGACCCCGCGCGGCAGCAGCCGGACGACGTCCGGTGCCGGCACGTGCCGGCTCAGGTCGATCGACTCGAGCCCGAGGTGCTGGGCCAGCGCCGCGGAGATGTCCCGCTCGTCGGCGAACCCGAGCTCGACGAGCAGCTCGCCCAGCCGCCGTCGCTCACCGGGGGCCTCCGCCTGGTGCTTGAGCACCGCCTGCAGCTCGTCCTGCGAGAGCACGCCCGCCTCGACCAGCACGTCGCCGAGGCGGCGGCGGCGCAGGCTCGCGAACGGGTCGTGCGCTTCTGCGTGGGCGAGATCAGTCACCCTGCCCTTCTCGGCAGGTAGCCCGCCCGGGTGAAGGTTTTCCCGCCGACCGGGTGGTCGGCGGCGGATCCGGCGCGTCCGGCGCCCGGGCACTGGCCGGTCAGGCGCTCTCGCCCCGTCCCCGCGGCTCGCGCCCCTCCCGGCCGTCCTCGAGCTCCTCGAGCAGCGACCGCAGCTCGGAGCGCAGGAAGTCCCGGGTGGCCACCTCGCGCATCGCGATCCGCAGCGCCGCGACCTCCCGGGCGAGGTACTCGGTGTCGGCGAGGCTGCGCTCGGCGCGCTGTCGGTCCTGCTCCAGCGACACCCGGTCGCGGTCGTCCTGCCGGTTCTGCGCGAGCAGGATCAGCGGCGCGGCGTAGGACGCCTGCAGGGACAGGATCAGCGTGAGCAGGGTGTAGTTCAGGGCGCGCGGGTCGAACTGCGCGGCCTCGGGGGCGAACGTGTTCCACGCCAGCCAGGCGCTGACGAACACGGTCATGTACACGAGGAACCGGGGCGTGCCCATGAAGCGGGCGAACGCCTCGGACAGCCGCCCGAAGGTCTCGGCGTCCACCGAGGGGCGCGGGATCAACGTGCGCCGCGCCTCCCGCGGGGTGTCCAGCCCCTCGCGGCGGCGGCGGCTCGGACGGTCCTCAGCCACCGGCGCCACCCCCGCCCACGACGGGGTGCTCCGCGGTGTCGGTCAGCAGGTCGTCCTGCTCGCGCCAGTCCTCGGGCAGCAGGTGGTCGAGCACGTCGTCGGCCGTCACGACGCCCAGCAGGCGGCCGTCCTCGTCGCACACGGGCAGCGACACGAGGTTGTACGTGGCCAGGCGGCGGGTGACCAGGCCGAGCGGGGCGTCGACGTCGACCGGCTCGATGTCGGAGTCGAGCACGGACCCGATCGGCTCGTGCGGGGCCTCGCGCAGCATCCGCTGGATGTGCACGACGCCGACGAACCGACCGGTCGGGGTCTCCAGCGGCGGGCGGCACACGAACACGGCGGCGGCCAGGGTGGGGGACAGCTCGGCCCGCCGCACGTGCGCGAGCGCCTCGGCGATCGTGGCCTCGGGCGGCAGGATCACCGGCTCCGGGGTCATCAGGCCGCCGGCGGTGTTCTCGTCGTACGCCATCAGCCGGCGCACGTCGCGGGCCTCACCCGGCTCCATCAGCTCGAGCAGGTGCTCCTGCTGCTCCTGGGGCAGCTCGGCGAGCAGGTCCGCGGCGTCGTCCGGCTCCATCTCCTCCAGCACGTCGGCGGCCCGGTCGCTGCCGAGTGCACGCAGGATCTCGACCTGGTCGTCGTCCGGCAGCTCCTCCAGGACGTCCGCGAGCCGCTCGTCGTCGAGCTCGGCCGCCAGCTCGACCCGCCGCTTCGACGGCAGGTCGTGCAGCGTGTCCGCGATGTCGGCGGGCTTCATCTCCTCGAAGGACGCGACCATGATCGCGGCGCCCTGCGGCATCGCGTCCCCGGTCAGGCCGCGGACGTCGTGGACGTCGAGCAGGAGCGTCTCGCCGCGCCGGCGCAGCCGGCCGGGCAGCCCCCGGCGGCCCGTGTCCCGCCGCACGAAGACCCGGGTGACCTCCCAGTCCCGGTTGCGCTGCTGCTCCAGCGCCAGGTCCTCGACGGTCGCGCCGCCGGAGCCGTCGACGAGCACGACGTGCCGCTCGACGACCTCCGCGATGAGCAGGGACTCGGTGGACCGCTGCTCGAACCGGCGCATGTTCACCAGCCCGGTGGTGATGACCTGGCCGGCGTCCATGCTCGTCACGCGCGTCATCGGGACGAAGACCCGCCGGCGGCCAGGGACCTCCACGATGAGGCCGATGGCCCTAGGACGCCGGCGGCCGCCGCGCATCAGCGCCACCACGTCCCGGACCCGGCCCACCTGGTCCCCCAGCGGGTCGAAGACGGGCAGGCCGGCCAGGCGTGCCACGAAGACCTTCGACGGGGCGCTCACGGGTGCGAGGCTATCGGCCGGTCGGCGCGCGGGCCCGGTCGTAGGCTCCCGGCATGGCGCAGCTGGAGTTCGAGGTCGTCGACGTGTTCACCCGCACCCCGTTCACGGGCAACCCGCTGGCGGTGGTCACCGGCGGGGAGGACCTGACCACCGCCCAGATGCAGGCCCTGGCGCGCGAGTTCCACCTGTCCGAGACGGCGTTCCCGCTGCGGCCTACGCCGGCGGAGGCCGAGCGCGGGGTCGACTACCGGCTGCGCATCTTCACCCCCACCACCGAGCTGCCGTTCGCCGGTCACCCGTCCGTCGGGACGGCCTGGCTGATGGCGGCGCGGGGCCGGGTGCGACCGGGCCGGGTGGTCCAGGCCTGCGGCGCCGGCGACCTGCCGCTGGACGTGTCCCCGGACGGCGGTCCCGTCACGCTGACGGGCGGGACGCCGACGCTGGGACGAGAGCTCGACGGCGCCGCGGTCGCCGCCACGGTCGGGCTCGACGCGGGCGACCTGGCGGGTCACGTCGTGCGGGAGGCGGGCACCGGCAACGAGTTCGCGTACCTGCTGGTCCGCCCCGAGGCGGTGCCGAGGGCTCACGCCGCGGACACCTCGGTGCTCGGCACGCACGGCGTGTACGTCGTCGGCTGGCCGGCCGACGCGTCCGCCGGACCGGTGCGCGCGCGGCTGTTCGCCGGGGACATCGGCGTCGCGGAGGACCCCGCCACGGGGTCGGCCGCGCTCGGACTCGCCGTCCACGCCGTGGCCTGCGGGCTGCTGCCGGGGGAGGGGGTCAGCCGGTTCGAGGTCCTGCAGGGGGTGGAGCTGGGGCGCCCCTCGACGCTGCGCGTGGAGGTGGAGGCCCGCGACGGCCGGGCCGTCGCGGCCCGGGTCACCGGCGACGTCGTGCCCGTCTCCCGGGGGACGGTCGCCGTCCCGCCCGCCTGACGTCCGTCGCCGCCCGGCGGGAGGTCAGCGGGGGCGGCGGCGCGACCGCCGGCGCCCGCCGGCGTGGAAGGGGCGCCACGTCACGGTCGTCGCCGGCGTGGGGGCGGGGACGCGGGTGCCCGCGGAGTCGTCGTACCCGCCCGGACCCTGCGTCGGCGCGCCGACCGGCACCAGGCGGACCACGCGGCAGGACGCGGCCCAGCGGTCGACCAGGTGCTCGGCGTCCGGGGCGTTGAGGCGGCCCCCGCGCAGCGCGAACACGGCCTCCTCCCACCCGGCGCCGCCGGCGAGCACCTGCTCGACGACGGCCTCGAACACCACGAGCCGGGCGCGGGTGTCCTTGCTCGGCACCTCGACGGTCACGGTGGCGCCGTGCGGGGGGAGCACGTCGTGCTGCTCGCCGACCCCGACGACGACGGTCACCGCGTCCTGGTGCCAGACGTGCCACAGCGGCCGGGCCCGGCCGTCCCCCGTGCGCACCCACACCAGCCCGGCCTTCGCGCAGGCCGCGGCGACCAGGGGGTCGACGGCCGCCTCCGGGGCGCCCACCGGCTCGGCCGGGGCGTCGTCCTCGGGCGGCTGGGTGCTCACCCGGTCAGCCTGCCAGAGACCCGGGCGCGACGTCCGGACGACGGGTGGACGACCGGCGGTCGGCCGAGAGCAACGTCACGCACCGGCCCCGGTGCGCCGGGCCACCCCGCTGGGTAGCGTCCCGCGCATGTCGAACGAGACCACGCGCACCCTGCGCCCGCGCCGCTCGAACCTCGCCGTGCCCGGCTCCAGCACGAAGATGCTGGACAAGGCCAAGGGACTGGCCGCCGACCAGGTGTTCCTCGACATCGAGGACGCCGTCGCGCCGCTGGCCAAGCCGGACGCGCGCAAGAACATCGTCGCGGCCCTCAACGAGGGCGGCTGGGGCGAGAAGGTCCGCACCGTCCGGGTCAACGACTGGACGACGCAGTGGACCTACCAGGACGTGGTCGAGGTCGTCGAGGGGGCCGGGGCGAACCTCGACTGCATCATGCTGCCGAAGGTGCAGTCCGCCGAGCAGGTCGTCGCCCTGGACCTCCTGCTCACCCAGATCGAGCGCACCACCGGCCTGGAGGTCGGGCGGATCGGCATCGAGGCCCAGATCGAGAACGCCAAGGGCCTGATCGCCGTCGACGCGATCGCCAAGGCGTCGCCCCGGGTCGAGACCATCATCTTCGGGCCCGCCGACTTCATGGCGTCGATCAACATGAAGAGCCTCGTCGTCGGCGAGCAGCCGCCCGGCTACGACGTGGGCGACGCCTACCACCACATCCTCATGTCGATCCTCATGGCCGCCCGGGCCAACGACAAGCAGGCCATCGACGGCCCGTACCTGCAGATCCGCGACGTCGACGGCTTCCGCCGCGTCGCCGGCCGCAGCGCGGCGCTCGGCCTGGACGGCAAGTGGGTCCTGCACCCCGGTCAGCTGGACGCCGCGAACGAGGTCTTCAGCCCCCGCCAGGAGGACTACGACCACGCCGAGAACATCCTCGACGCCTACGACTGGTACACCTCCGAGGCCGGGGGCAAGCGCGGGGCCGCGATGCTCGGCGACGAGATGATCGACGAGGCGTCCCGCAAGATGGCGCTCGTCATCGCCGGCAAGGGCCGTGCCGCCGGCATGCAGCGCACGGACACGTGGACGCCGCCCAGCGAGTGACTGCCCGCGCGCGAGCGCGTCCCTGCGCGCCCCCACGAGCACGGTCGACGGCCGTCCTGACCCGAACGGGTGAGGGCGGCCGTCCCGCGCGTCCGGGTCGAAGGTCTCGTGCGGGGGCACCGGCCGACCGGCAGGATGGTGCCACGTGAGGACCATCGACATCGACGCCCTGCCCGCGCTGCTCCAGAAGGTGCCCCCGAACCCGCGGGTCGTCGTCAGCGGCAACTTCGCCACCCCCGGCACCGTGCTGAAGGCGCTCGACAGCGCCCTGGCGCACTACCGGCTGTTCGTGCTGAACGCCCAGCCGGGTATCCCGGACCGGGAGGGCGTGACCTACGAGACCCCGTTCGTCGGCCCGGCGATGCGCCGGCACCCGCGGCTGGCCTACGTGCCCAGTCGCCTGTCCCTCGTGCCGCGGCTGTTCGGCACGACGATGCCGCCCGACGTCGTCGTCGTGCACACCACGCCCCCGCGCGACGGTGCCGTGTCCCTCGGCACGGAGGTCAACGTCCTGCCCGCCGCCGTCGAGGAGGTTCGCCGTCGCGGGGGCCTCGTGATCGCGCAGGTGAACCCGCGGATGCCGTGGACGTTCGGGGACGCGGTCCTGCCGCTGGACCAGGTGGACGCCTGCGTGGAGGTCGACGAGCCGCTGGCCGTCCACACGCCCGTGCCACCGGACGCCACCGCCGCCGAGATCGGTGCGCGGGTCGCCGCCCGCGTGCAGGACGGCTCGACCCTGCAGACCGGGATCGGGGCCGTCCCGGACGCCACCCTCGCCGGGCTGCTCGACCGTCGCGGGCTGCGCGTGTGGACGGAGATGTTCAGCGACGGGATCCTCGGGCTGGACGCCGCCGGCGCGCTCGACGACACCGTCCCGCTGACCACGTCGTTCGTGTTCGGATCGGCCGCGCTGTACGAGTGGCTCGACGGCAACCCCCGGGTGCGCCTGATGCGCACCGAGCACACGAACTCACCCGCGCTCATCTCGCAGAACCCCGGGATGACGTCGGTGAACACGGCGCTGCAGGTCGACCTGCTCGGGCAGGCCAACGCCTCCCGGATCCGGGCCCGGATCTACTCGGGTTTCGGGGGGCAGACCGACTTCATCGTCGGGGCCATGCAGGCCCCGGGCGGGCAGGCGCTGATGGCCCTGCGCTCCTGGCACCCGCGGGCCGACTGCTCGACCATCGTGCCGCTCGTCGACGAGCCGGTGACGTCGTTCCAGCACTCCGCCGTCGTCACCGAGCAGGGGACCGCCGAGATCTGGGGGCACGACGAGAAGGCGCAGGCGCGCCAGCTCATCGAGCACGCCGCCCACCCGTCGGTGCGCGGGGAGCTGTGGGAGGAGGCCCACGAGCTCGGCCTGGCGTGAGGGCCCGACGGCGGTGAGCCGATCGGGGGACCTTCGGCCCATCCCCGCGGCTGGGGCGCGCACGAGGATCGTGAGGACACCGGCCGCGCCGGCGGCCGACCGGTAGCCGCGGAGGTCACCATGTCGACCACCACCAGCCCAGGGACGCACCCGGGGGACACCGACGGGTTCGCCGCCGTCGTCCACGCCATGGCGGAGGCCGCGCGGTGGGCGCCGTCGGTGCACAACACCCAGCCGTGGGTCCTCACCGCGCTGCCCGACGGGCTCGCCGTGTCCGTCGACGACAGCCGCTCGCTGGACGTGCTCGACCCGTACGGCCGGCTGCGCACGATCTCGTGCGGCGCCGCCGTCGCCAACGCGGAGGTCGCGCTGGCCGCAGCCGGCTACGAGCCCCAGGTGGTCGTCCTGCCGCCGGACACCGACCTGCCCGCCCACACGGCGCCCGAGGTGGTCGCCGTCGTCCGCCCACGCCACCGGCACGACGCGGACGACGCCGCCCGCGCGCTCGCCGACGCCGTCCCGGTCCGGCGGGCGCACCGCCGGCTGCACCGTCGCGAGGAGGTCCCCCCGGCCGACCTCGCCGACCTGCTCGTCGGCCTGACCGGCCGCCAGGGCCGGTACGGGGCGGTCGCCGTCCCGGTCGACGCGACGGCCCGCCGGCCGCTGGCCGACCTGCTCGTCGAGGCCGCTCGGCTGCAGGCCGGCTCGCCCGAGTTCACCGGCGAGGTGGAGCAGTGGATCCGCCACCGCGGCGCCGGTGACGTCGACGTCGACGACGGCATCCCCGTCGACTCGCTCGGGACGGCGCCGTACCCGGTCGACTCCCTGGTCCAGGAGGGTCAGTCCGACGTCGACGAGGAGACCGTGGAGGAGATGCTCACGTCCTCCACCGTGCTGGTCGTCGCCACCCCCGGAGACACCCAGCGGGACTGGGTCGCCGCCGGACGGGTCCTGGAGCTGCTGTGGCTGCGCGCCACCGCGGCCGGGTACGTGCTGACGTTCGCCGACCAGGCGACGCAGCAGCCGCGGACCCGGCGCCTGCTGCCCGACGTCGTGGACGTGCTCGGCCACGTGCAGAACGTCGTCCGCGTCGGCCGCCCGCTGGTGGACGTGCCGCCGACGCCGCGGCGCTCGCTGGCCGACGTCCTGCGCTGACCGGTCCGACCGCGCCGGGCGGACCGGCGCCTGCCAGGAGGGGGTGGCCGACGTGACCGGCACCTACGTGGAGGAGCTCGACCGGGACGAGGCGATGGACCTGCTGCGCGGGTGCGACGTCGTCCGGCTCGCCTACCAGGACGTCGCGCACGTGCCCGTGCTGCCGGTCAACGCGGTGGTGCGCGGTGACGAGGTGGTGATCCGGACGTCGTACGGCGGCAAGCTCGCCGCGGCCGCCCACGGGTCGACGATGACCGTCGAGGCCGACGAGCTCGACCCCGTGACGCGCACCGGCTGGGTCGTCAACGTCGCCGGGCCGGCCAGGGTCGTCACCGACCTCGGGGACCTCGCCGCGCTGGAGCTCGACGGCGACGGCGGGGTCGCGCCGCGTCCCTGGGCACCCGGTGACAAGGACTTCGTGGTCGCCGTGCGCGCCGACGTCGTGACCGGCCGGCGGCTGTCGACGTCCTGAGCCGTGGACGCGCTGACCGGGCGGGCACAAGGTCCCCCCGGGACAGGGCGTTCGGCCGATCAAGGCGCCTACCCGCCGTCCCTACCGTGAAGGCACGTCGACAGACGGACCGCCACGAGGACGGTCACCGGCACCCGAAGGAGGAGCCATGAGCACCACGACCAAGAGGATCCGCCGCGCCGAGGCCGCGGCTGCCGTCCACCCCGAGCTGGTGGACCTGGGTCGTCGCAGCATCGCCCCGGCGATCTGGGCCGCCACGCGGATCTCGATCGGCTTCGTGTTCCTGTGGGCCTTCGTCGACAAGCTGCTCGGTCTCGGCTTCGCCACCCCCAGCGAGCGGGCGTGGGTCAACGGCGGTTCGCCGACCACCGGCTACCTGAGCGGTGTCGAGGGTCCGTTCGCCGGCTTCTTCAACGGCATGGCCGGTCAGGCGTGGGCCGACTGGCTGTTCATGGCCGGCCTGCTCGGCGTCGGCGTCGCCTTCACCGCGGGCTTCGCGATGCGGATCGCCGCGGCCTCCGGCGCGCTGCTGCTGGTCTTCATGTGGATGGCCTCCCTGCCGCTGGAGAACAACCCGTTCATGGACGACCACCTCGTCTACGCGCTGGTGATGGTCGGCCTCGCCGCGGTCGGCGCCAGCCGCACTTTCGGCCTCGGGACGCTGTGGGAGCGCATCCCGCTGGTGCAGCGGTACCCGTTCCTCAGGTGACCTGAGGGCGCGCACGACGAAGGGGCACGGGAGACCGTGCCCCTTCGTCGTGCCCTGTCGTCACCCGCCGCACCTTTCCACCAACCTGCGCTCGACCGGGCCTCACCGACCGCAGGTCGGTGGAAAGGTGCGGTCAGGGGGTGGGTGGACGCGGGCGACGAGGGGCGCGTCGAGCCGGTGGGTACCGCCGTCAGGGCTGCTGCTTCAGCTTGGTCGCGAAGACGGCCGCCTGGGTGCGGCGCTCCATGCCGAGCTTGGCCAGCAGGCTGGAGACGTAGTTCTTCACCGTCTTCTCGGCCAGGAACATCTCCTCGGCGATCTGGCGGTTCGACAGCCCGTCGGCGATGTGCTCGAGGATCCGCCGCTCCTGGCCGGTGAGGCCGGCCAGCCGCGGGTCCTCCTGCGGTCCGCTGCGCAGCCGCTGCAGGACCTGCGCCGTGACCCCCGGGTCGAGCAGCGACTGGCCGGCCGCGACCCGCCGGATCCCGTCGACCAGCTCGTTGCCCCGGATCTCCTTGAGCACGTAGCCGGCGGCCCCGGCCATGATCGCCGCGAACAGCGCCTCGTCGTCGTCGTACGAGGTCAGGATCAGCGCCTTGATCGACTCGTCCCGGGAACGGACCTCCCGGCACACGTCGATGCCGCTGCCGTCGGGCAGGCGGCCGTCGAGCACCGCGACGTCCGGACGCAGCGCCGGGATGCGGCGCTGCGCCTCCTGGGCGCTCGCGGACTCACCCACGACCTCGATGTCGTCCTCGGCCTCCAGCAGCTCGCGCAGGCCGCGGCGCACCACCTCGTGGTCGTCCAGCAGGAACACCCGGATCGTCTCCATGGGTCCAGCGTAGGGCGCGCGGGCGCGTCGCGGGCGGTGCCGGGTCGGGTGCCCGCCTCGGGTCGAAGGTCCCGGCCGGGTGGGGTCCTTGGCGGGTGCTGCCCGTCGGGGGGCGGGCCGATGGTGGAGGAGGCGCGCAGCCGCGCGCCGTGGGAGGGGAGCGGGTCGTGGACGCACCGGGCGTGAGCAGGGTCGTGGTCGGCATCGACGGGTCGGCGGCTGCCGCCGTGGCGCTCGAACGCGCCGTCGTCGAGGCGCGCGCCCGGCGGGCGACGCTGCTCGTCGCCTGCGTGGTCGAGCTGCCCGACGGTGTCGGCGTGGACGTCGCTTCGCACCGGCTCGCCGCCGAGGAGGTGCTCGCCGAGGCCGTGGCGCGTGCCGCCGACGAGCTCGGCGGCGACCGGGTCCGCGCCCACCTCGCGGTCGGCTCACCCGGCGCCGAGCTCGCCTCGCTGTGCCGGCCGCGCGACCTTCTCGTCGTCGGCACCCACGGGCACCGTCCCGTGGCGCGGATGGTGCTGGGGTCGGTGAGCACCGCCCTCGTGGCCGCCGCACCCTGCCCCGTGCAGGTGGTGCACGGGTCCCGGTTGCGCCGGCTCGGGCCGGTGGTCGTGGGGGTGGACGGGTCCGTCGTCTCCCGGGCGGCCCTGGAGCACGCGGCCGAGGCCGCCCTGACCGCCGGGGCGCGGCTGCGCGTCGTCACCGCCCTGCCCCCGGTGACCGACGCGACCGGCGTCGTCACCGCCCCCACGGGGGCCGAGCAGGACGCCCGGCGGGCTCTGGTCGACGAGTGCGTGCGCACGGTGACGCGACGCCGTCCGGGCCTCGGGGTCGACGTGGTCCTCGTGCTGGCGCACCCCGTCGACGCGCTGCTGCGGCACGCCCGCGACGCCCGCCTCGTCGTCGTCGGCTCCCGTGGCCTGGGCGGCCTGCAGGCGATGCTCATGGGCTCGGTCAGCCGCGAGGTCGTGCACCGCGCCGAGTGCCCCGTCACGGTGGTGCGCGACCTGCCGCTGGAGGTCGTGCACCGCGAGGCGGGCTGACCCGCGCCGCGCCGGCTGCCCGTCGCGCGCGGTGGGCGCCTGCCCCGGCCGGGCTCTGCCTAGGATCGGGGCCGTGACGTCCAGCCAGCCCCGCAGCACGCCGGTGCCGGCGCTCTCGCACGTCGGCCTCGACGACCTGCTCACCGAGCTGCGGGAACGCGCCGGTGCGGTGCGGACCGCCCAGGAGCGCCAGGCGGCCCTGCTGGAGGCCGTCATCGCCATCTCCGCGGACCTGGACCTGCCCGCGGTCCTCGACCGGATCGTCTCCACCGCCTGCCTGCTCGCCGGTGCGCGCTACGGGGCGCTCGGGGTCATCGGCCGCGACCGCGAGCACCTCGTCGAGTTCGTCACCTTCGGCATCGACGACGACACGCACCGCGCCATCGGCGACCTGCCGCGCGGGCGCGGCGTCCTCGGCCTGCTGATCGAGGACCCCCGCCCGCTGCGGCTGCACGACATCGCCGAGCACCCCCAGTCGGTGGGGTTCCCGCCGAACCACCCGCCGATGCAGAGCTTCCTCGGCGTCCCCGTCCGGCTGCGCGAGGAGGTCTTCGGCAACCTCTACCTCGCCGAGAAGCTCGGCGAGGACGGGGAGCCCGCCGGCGACTTCACCCCCCAGGACGAGGAGATCGTCGCCGCGCTGGCGGCGGCCGCGGGCGTCGCGATCGAGAACGCCCGGCTGTACGAGCAGGCCCGGCACCGCGAGGTGTGGCTGCAGGCGGCCGCCGAGGTCAGCGCCTCGCTCACCGCGCCCGAGGCCTCCCCGGACGCCGTCGAGGACGTCGTCCGGGCGGCGCAGGAGGCCGGGTCGTGCCAGCTCGCGCTGCTGCTGCTGCCGGACGCCGAGGACCCCGGCCGCCGCGCGGTCGTCGCCGCGGCCGGCCCGTACGCCCCCGCCGGGACGGGGCACGTCGTCCCGCCCGAGCAGCTCCCACCCGGCCTGGGCGACGCCCAGGGCGCGCAGGTGGTCGACGGCACGGACCTGCCCGCCGGACTGGTCGGCGGGCTGGTCGACCAGCCCCTGGAGACCGTCGTGTGGGTGCCGCTCGACGGCCGCCGCCACCCCGGCGACGCCTCGGGCGCCCTCGTGCTCGGGTGGCAGGACGAGGCGGTCGCCCTGCCGACGCTGGGCTCGCTGACCGCGCTCGAGGCGTACGCGGAGCGGGTGTCCCTGGCCCTCGAGGTCGCCGCGAGCCAGCGCGACCGCCAGCGGCTCGTCCTGCTCGAGGACCGGGACCGGATCGCCAAGGACCTGCACGACCTGGTGATCCAGCGGCTCTTCGCGATCGGGCTGACCGTCCAGGCGGTGGCCCGCGAGGCGGTCAGCGACGTGGTCTCCGAGCGGCTGGAGCGCGCGGTCGAGGACCTCGACGACACCATCAAGGACGTCCGGCGCACGATCTTCCACCTGCACGGCCGGGGCGCCGCGGGCACCGGTGGTCTCGGCTCCCAGGTGGAGCAGGTCGTCGCCGACGCCCGCGGCGCGCTGGGCTTCATGCCGCGCGTGCGCACCGAGGGCCCGCTGGCCGCCGTCCCCGCCCCGGTCGCCGCGGACGTCCTGGCCGTGCTGCGCGAGGCGCTGTCCAACGTCGCCCGGCACGCCAGGGCGCGCAGGGTCACGGTCCACCTGCGCATGGGTCCGCCGCTGGTCCTGCGGGTCGAGGACGACGGCGTCGGTCTCCCGCAGGAGGGGCTGCGCCGCCGCAGCGGCGTGGCGAACCTCGCCGAGCGGGCCGAGCTGCGGGGCGGCGGCATGCGGCTCGAGTCCGCGCCCGGTGGCGGCACCGTCCTGGAGTGGACCGTCCCGCTGGGCTGACCGGCCGCGCCGCCCACCTCGCGCCGGGCATTTCCACGGGCCCCGCCGGGACGTTTCCCGGCCAGGTCGGGACCTTCGTCCCTGAGGTCACCGGCTCCGTGCGTCGACGCTTGTCACGACCGACGCGACGAGCGGCGCCACGGGGTGCCGCAGGGGGTGTGACGAGGCGTGTGCGAGTACTGCGGCTGCCAGGCGGTGGCCACCGTGGCCGAGCTGACGGCCGAGCACGACGACGTCGTGCGGCTGGTCGGCCTGGTCCGAGCCGGGGTCGCCCGCGGCGACCTCGACGAGGTCGCCGCGCTCACCCGCCGGATCGCCGAGGTCCTCACCCCGCACACCGTGGTCGAGGAGCAGGGGCTGTTCCCCGAGCTGGTCGACGCCTTCCCCGACCACGTCGCCGCGCTGGAGGCCGACCACCGCCGGACGGAGGCGGTGCTGGCCGAGTCCGCAGCAGCCACCCCGACGGACCCCACGTGGCCGCAGCGGCTGCTGGAGACCCTCGACGACCTGCGCGACCACATCCTCAAGGAGCAGGACGGCGTCTTCCCGGCCGCCCTCGCCGAGCTCGGCTCCGAGCAGTGGGAGCGCGTCGAGGCGGTCCGCGCCCGCGCGGGGAGCGCGCTCGTCGGCGGAACCCGGTGAACGCCACGCTCACGGGGCCGGGGGACCGGCCCGGACCGGACGCGCCCGCACGGGACGCTGGTGCGGACGAGGAGCGGTCCGACGCCGCGCGCGGGGCGGACCCCGCGGACCACCCCGACCGGCGGGCGGCGTCGCGGCTGCGCCGCGCGGCCCCGTGGGCGCTGCTGGTCGCCAGGCTCGGCCTGGCCGGCGTGTGGGTCGTCGCGGGGGCGCTCAAGGTGGCCGACCCAGCCGCCAGCGTGCGCGCCGTCCGCGCCTACCAGCTGCTGCCCGAGGCCCTCGTCCCCGCCGTCGGCTACGCGCTGCCGTTCGTCGAGATCGCGCTCGGCGTCCTGCTGCTCGTCGGTCTCGGGACCCGCACCGCCGCCGCCGTGTCCGCCGTCCTGCTTGTGGTCTTCGTGGTCGGCGTCAGCGCCGCGTGGGCGCGCGGGCTGTCCATCGACTGCGGCTGCTTCGGGGGCGGCGGCGAGGTCGAGCCGGGCGCGACGCGCTACGTCGAGGAGCTCGTCCGCGACACCGCCTTCCTGGCCGCGTCGCTGGCCCTCCTCGTCCGGCCCCGCACCCGGTGGGCCGTCGACTCCTTCATCACCCCCGCGGCCGCGGCCGCCCCCACCACCGGAGAGACCCGATGAGCACGACCCGCACGGCGGCGCGGCGCACCGCGCAGGAGCACGCGGCCCGGTTGCGCGCCGAGCAGGCGCGCAAGGACGCGGCGCGTCGGCACCGGCTGACCGCCCTGGCCGTCGTCGTCGTCCTGGCGCTGGTCGCCGGCGCCGGCGTCCTCGTCCAGAGCCTGCGCAGCGGCGCCTCCGCGTCCGCCGACGCCGAACCGGCCTGGGCGGTGGACGGCACGGGCATCCCGGTCGGCGACGAGGCCGCCCCCGTGACGGTCGAGGTGTACGAGGACTACATGTGCCCCGCGTGCGGGCAGTTCGAGACCGTCGCCGGCCCCGTCCTCGACGAGCTCGTGGACGCCGGCACGGTGCGCGTCGTGTACCGCCCGATGGCCTTCATGGACCGGTACACCAGCAACCGGTGGTCGACGCGGGCGCTGAACGCCGCGGTGTGCGCCGTGGACGAGGGGACGCCGTTCGGGGACGTCCACTCGGCCCTGTTCGCCGCGCAGCCGGAGAAGGGCACGGCTGGCCCGGACGACGACGCGCTGCTCGCGCTCGCCGCGGACGCCGGTGCCGACGGGGAGGCGTTCGAGCAGTGCGTGCGCGACGAGACGTACGCCGGCTGGACGGTCACCGCCACGGACGCCGCCTCGAAGGCGGGCGTGAACGGCACCCCGACCGTCGTCGTGGACGGCGAGAGGCTCACGAGCTGGGACCCGCAGGCCCTGCGGGCAGCGGTCCGGGCGGCGAGCTCGTCGTGACTCGCAGTTGCGCATCCAGTGACTCACAGCAACCATCGGCGGAACCCGGCGCAGCAGGCGCCCGCCCACTGAACGAGGGGAGCCCGCGGCCATGACGACGGGAACCAGCGTCCGCCCCGGCACGAGCGCGGACGAGACGTCGGGCCACGGTTCGACGCGGGTGCTGGCGCTGTCCAGCACCGCCTTCACGCTGATGTTCGCCGTCTGGCTGATGTTCGGCGTCCTGGGCATCCCGATCCGGGACGAGTTCGGCCTCACCGACGTCCAGCTCTCGTGGCTGTCGGCCGTCGCCATCCTCAACGGCGCGCTGTGGCGGCTGGTGACCGGCGTCGTCACCGACCGCGTCGGCGGTCGCGTCGTGTTCATCGCGATGCTGCTGTTCACCGCCGTGCCGACCTACCTCGTCTCCCGAGCGGGCAGCTACGCGGCGCTGCTGCTGTTCGCGTTCCTGGCCGGCTTCGCGGGCAACGCGTTCAGTGCCGGCATCGCCTGGAACTCCGCGTGGACCCGGCGCGAGCGGCAGGGCTTCGCCCTCGGGGTCTTCGGCGCCGGTAACGTCGGCGCGTCGGTCACCAAGTTCATCGGCCCCGCGCTCATCGCGGCCGTGCCGGTGGCCGGGTACGCCGGTGGGCTCGTCCCCGGCGGTTGGCGCTTCGTCCCGTTCCTGTACGCGGTCCTGCTCGTGGTGATGGCGCTCGCCGTGTGGCTGCTCGCGCCGCGGGTGGACCGCAAGCCCGGCCAGGGCCGCCCCCTGGGGGAGATGTTCCGGCCGCTGCGGCAGGTCCGCGTCTGGCGCTTCAGCCTGTACTACGTCGCGGTCTTCGGTGCCTACGTGGCGCTCGCCGCGTGGCTCCCGAAGTACTACATCGACGTCTTCGGGCTCGAGCTCTACCAGGCCGCGCTGCTGACGGCGCTGTTCATCTTCCCGGCCAGCCTGCTGCGTCCGGTCGGCGGCCTGTTCTCCGACCGGTGGGGGGCCCGGCGGGTCATGTACTGGACGTTCGGGATCATGCTCGCCTCCACCCTGCTGCTGTCCATGCCGTACGGGCACATCGTGCTGCAGGTGCCCGAGCGGTACGAGGCCGACGGCGTGCGCGAGGTCCTGCCGTACGAGCTCGGCGTGGTGCCGTTCACCGTCCTCGTCTTCGTCCTCGGCGTGGCCATGGGCGTGGGCAAGGCCGCCGTGTACAAGCACATCCCCGAGTACTTCCCGCAGGACGTCGGCGCGGTCGGTGGCCTGGTCGGGATGCTCGGCGCGCTCGGCGGCTTCTTCCTCCCGCCGCTGTTCGCCTACGCCCAGGCGTGGACCGCCCTGCCGCAGTCGACGTTCTTCATCCTCTTCCTCATCACCGCCGTCTGCGCCGTCTGGATGCACTGGACCATCCACCGGATGCTGCACGAGGGCTCGCCGGAGCTGAGCACGGACATCGAGCAGCCCGTGCCCGCTGACCGCGCCACCGACCGCTGACCACCCGACCGTCGACCACCTGACCGTCGACCACCTGACCGTCGACCACCCCAGACGTTGACCACCTGAACCGCTGAACCCGACCGGAGAACCCGCATGAGCACCCCGACGCCCCCGCAGACGTCACCCGCCCCGCCCGCCCGACGTGGCAAGGAGTGGTTGGAGCGGTGGGACCCCGAGGACGAGGCGACCTGGGACAGCGCCCTGGCCTGGCGCACGCTGTCGATCACCACGTACAACCTCGTCCTGGCGTTCATCGCGTGGTTCCTCGTGTCGGCCATCGCCCCCCGCCTCAACAACGTCGGGTTCGACCTGACGAACGGCGAGCTGTACTGGCTGGCCGCGATGCCGGGCCTGGCCGGCGGCCTGCTGCGCATGGTCTGGATGTTCCTGCCGCCCGTGCTGGGCACCCGCAAGCTGGTCACCTACTCGACGCTGATGCTCGTCATCCCGATGGCGGGCTGGGGCTGGGCCGTCCAGGACGCCTCCACCCCGTACTGGGTGCTGCTGCTCCTCGCGTGCCTGTCCGGCATCGGCGGTGGCATCTTCTCCGGCTTCATGCCCAGCACGTCGTACTTCTTCCCCAAGCGCAAGCAGGGCACGGCCCTGGGCATCCAGGCCGGTGTCGGCAACTTCGGCGTCAGCGTCGTGCAGTTCCTCGTCCCGTGGGTGATCGGCTTCGCCCTGCTGGGGACGGCGAGCATCCGACCGCAGCAGGTCGTGGACCAGGCCGGCACCGCGACCGGGTCCATCTGGCTGCACAACGCGGGGATCGTGTTCCTGCCCTGGGTCGTCCTCGGCGCCCTGCTGGCCTGGACGATGCTCAAGAGCGTCCCGGTCCAGGCGAACTTCAAGCAGCAGCTCGACATCTTCGGCGAGAAGCACACCTGGGTCATGACGGCCCTGTACATCATGACGTTCGGTGCCTTCTCCGGCTTCGCCGCGCAGTTCGGCCTGCTGACCCGCGACCTGTACGGCGGCTTCGAGAACGCGCCCGACCCGCTGACGTACGCCTTCCTCGGCCCGCTCGTCGGGTCGCTCGCCCGCGTCGCGTGGGGCCCGCTGTGCGACCGCTTCGGCGGGGCGATCTGGACCGTCGTCGCCGGGATCGGCATGACCCTGTCGACGGTCTTCACCATCCTGTGGCTGACGCCCGAGTCCGTCGGCGAGTTCCGCTGGTTCCTCACCGGGATGCTCGGCATCTTCCTCTTCGCCGGCATCGGCAACGCCTCGACCTTCAAGCAGATGCCGATGATCTTCGACCGCCGTCAGGCGGGCGGGGTCATCGGCTGGACGGCGGCGGTGGCGGCGTTCGGTCCCTTCATCTTCGGCGTGGCCCTCGCCAGCGTCCCGGCCGTGCCGTTCTTCGTCGGCGCGGCGGTGTTCTTCGTCCTCTGCGTCGGCCTGGCCTGGTACTACTACGCCCGCCCGGGTGCCGAGAAGCCGTCCTGACGTCCCCGCGAGTCGCCGTTGCGTCCACGAAGCAGGTCCGAGAGGGTCGGAGTCACCGACCCAGCACCACCGAGCCGGAGGTCACCAGCATGAGCCAGACCGGGACGACGCCCCACGACGCAGGGAGAAGGGGGTCCGGCCCCGCCACGGACGGGGGGCTGAGCTCGGCGCTGGTGAGAACGGGGCGGTTCTTCCGCTCCGGCGACGTGTCGGACGACCTGCGCACCCTGCACAAGACGGGTGGTCGCGAGGCGGACGACTTCTACCGGGACCGCTGGAGCCACGACAAGGTCGTCCGCTCCACCCACGGCGTCAACTGCACGGGCTCCTGCTCGTGGAAGGTGTACGTCAAGGACGGCATTATCACCTGGGAGGCGCAGCAGACCGACTACCCGTCGGTCGGGCCCGACCGTCCGGAGTACGAGCCGCGCGGCTGCCCCCGGGGCGCCGCCTTCTCCTGGTACACGTACTCGCCGACGCGGGTGCGTTACCCGTACGTGCGCGGCGTGCTGCTCGAGATGTTCCGGGAGGCCAAGCAGCGGCTCGGCGACCCGGTGCTGGCCTGGGCCGAGATCACCAACGACCCGGAGAAGTCCGCCCGCTACAAGCGCGTGCGCGGCAAGGGCGGGATGGTCCGCGCGACCTGGGCCGAGGCGCTGGAGCTCGTCGCGGCCTCCCACGTCTACACGATCAAGCGGTACGGCCCCGACCGCGTCGCGGGCTTCTCGCCGATCCCCGCGATGTCGATGGTCAGCCACGCGTCGGGCGCCCGGTACTTCTCGCTGACCGGCGGGACGATGCTGAGCTTCTACGACTGGTACGCCGACCTCCCGGTGGCCAGCCCGCAGGTGTTCGGCGACCAGACCGACGTCCCGGAGTCGGGGGACTGGTGGGACGCCGGCTACCTGGTGATGTGGGGCTCGAACCTGCCGGTGACCCGCACCCCGGACGCGCACTGGATGGCCGAGGCCCGCTACCGCGGCCAGAAGGTCGTCGCGGTGGCCCCGGACTACGCCGACAACGTCAAGTTCGCCGACGAGTGGCTCGCCCCCCACCCGGGGACGGACGGCGCCCTGGCGATGGCCATGGGGCACGTCGTCCTCAAGGAGTTCTTCGTCGACCGGCAGGTCCCGTACTTCACCGACTACGTCAAGCGGTTCACCGACCTGCCGTTCCTCGTCCGGCTCGAGCGGTCCGGCGACGGGTACGCGCCGGGCAAGTTCCTCACCGCCGCCGACCTGGGCGACGCCAGCGAGAACGCGGCGTTCAAGACCGTGCTGCTCGACGCGGCGGGGAACCCGACGGTCCCCAACGGGTCGCTGGGCTTCCGGTACGGCGACGAGGGCGCGGGGAAGTGGAACCTCGACCTCGGTGACGTCGACCCGCTGCTGTCCGCCGCCGGCGGCACCGCGCAGGCCGTCGCGGTCACGCTGCCCGCGTTCGACACCCTGGACGGCGCAGCGCGCTCGGTCGAGCGCGGCGTGCCGGCCAGGCAGGTCGGCGACCACCTCGTCACCACGGTGATGGACCTGCTGCTCGCCGGGTACGGCGTCGGTCGCGACGGCCTGCCGGGCCAGTGGCCCACGGGCTACGACGACGCCACCCAGGGGTGCACGCCCGCCTGGCAGGAGCAGTTCACCGGCGTCCCCGCCGACAAGGCCGCGCGGATCGGGCGGGAGTTCGCCCAGAACGCGGAGGACTCGCGCGGCCGGTCGATGATCCTCATGGGCGCCGGGACGAACCACTGGTTCCACTCCGACACGATCTACCGGGCGTTCCTGACCCTGACGACGCTGACGGGCACCCAGGGGGTCAACGGCGGCGGCTGGGCGCACTACGTCGGGCAGGAGAAGTGCCGCCCGGTCACCGGCTGGGCGAACCTGGCGTTCGGCCTGGACTGGTCGCGCCCGCCGCGGCAGATGATCCAGACCGCCTACTGGTACCTCGCGACCAACCAGTTCCGCTACGACCACTTCACCGCGGACACGCTGTCGTCCACCAGCGCGACGGGGGCGTTCGCGGGTCTGACCACGGCCGACGTCATCGCCAAGTCGGCGCGGATGGGCTGGATGCCCAGCTACCCCACGTTCGACCGCAACCCGATGACGCTCGCCGACGAGGCGGACGCCGCCGGGGTCAGCCCGGCCGACCACGTCGTCTCCGAGCTCAAGGCCGGCACGCTGCGGTTCGCCGCCGAGGACCCGGACGACCCGGAGAACTTCCCCCGGGTGCTGGGCGTGTGGCGGGCCAACCTGCTCGGCAGCTCCAGCAAGGGCAACGAGTACTTCCTGCGGCACCTGCTCGGCACCGACAACGCCGTGCGCGCCGAGGAGGCCCCGACCGGCGTCCGCCCCAAGGACGTCGTCTGGCACGACGAGGCGCCGACCGGCAAGCTCGACATGCTCTTCTCGCTGGACTTCCGGCAGACGAGCACGACGCTGTTCTCCGACGTCGTCCTGCCGGCCGCGACCTGGTACGAGAAGCACGACCTCAACACCACGGACATGCACCCGTTCGTGCACTCGTTCAACCCGGCGATCTCCCCGCCGTGGCAGACCCGCACGGACTACGACGCGTTCCAGTCGCTGGCGAAGGTGTTCAGCGAGCTCGCGGCCACGCACCTCGGCACCCGCAAGGACGTCGTCGCCGTCCCGCTGCTGCACGACACCCCCGACGAGATGGCCAACCCGTCCGGGGTGGTGCGGGACTGGAAGCTCGGTGAGTGCGAGCCGGTCCCCGGCAGGACGATGCCGAAGATCGTCGTGGTCGAGCGCGACTACACGGCGATCGCCGCGAAGATGTCGTCGCTCGGGCCGCTGATGGACACGCTCGGGACGACGACCAAGGGCGTCACGTACGACGTGAAGCGCGAGGTCGAGTACCTGCGCGCCAAGAACGGCGCGGTGCACGGCGGGGTCGCCGACGGCCGCCCGTCGCTGGCGCGCGACGTCCACGCCTGCGAGGCGATCCTGGCGCTGTCCGGGACGACGAACGGCCACCTGGCCACGCAGGGCTTCCACACCGTCGAGAAGCGCACCGGCACGCAGCTGGCGGACCTGGCCGCCGAGCACGAGGGCAAGCAGATCACCTTCGCCGACACCCAGGCCCGTCCCGTCCCGGTCATCACCTCGCCGGAGTGGTCGGGCAGCGAGAGCGGGGGACGGCGGTACTCGCCTTTCACCATCAACGTCGAGCGGCTCAAGCCGTGGCACACGCTCACGGGCCGGCAGCACTTCTACCTCGACCACGACTGGATGACCGAGCTCGGCGAGGGGCTGCCGGTGTTCCGGCCGCCGCTGAACATGACCGCGCTGTTCGACGAGCCGCAGGTCGGCGAGCAGGGCGAGCTCGGCATCGCCGTGCGGTACCTGACGCCGCACAACAAGTGGTCCATCCACTCCGAGTACCAGGACAACCTGTTCATGCTCAGCCTGTCCCGCGGCGGGCAGACGATCTGGATGAGCGACAAGGACGCCGCGAAGATCGGCGTCGACGACAACGACTGGATCGAGGCGGTGAACCGCAACGGCGTCGTCGTGGCCCGCGCGATCGTCTCGCACCGGATGCCCGAGGGGACCGTGTACATGCACCACGCGCAGGACCGGCTCATCGACGTCCCGCTGACGGAGACGAACGGCCGGCGCGGCGGCATCCACAACTCGCTGACGAGGTTGCTGGTCAAACCCAGTCACGTCATCGGCGGCTACGCGCAGCTGTCGTTCGCGTTCAACTACCTCGGCCCGACGGGCAACCAGCGGGACGAGATCACGGTCATCCGCCGTCGCAACCAGGAGGTGACGTACTGATGCGCGTCATGGCCCAGATGGCGATGGTGATGAACCTCGACAAGTGCATCGGCTGCCACACGTGCTCCGTCACGTGCAAGCAGGCGTGGACGAACCGGTCCGGCGTCGAGTACGTGTGGTTCAACAACGTCGAGACCCGGCCCGGCCAGGGGTACCCGCGCACCTACGAGGACCAGGAGCGCTGGAAGGGCGGCTGGCAGCTCGACAAGCGCGGCAACCTGCAGCTCAAGGGCGGCGGCCGGCTGAAGAAGCTGCTGAGCATCTTCTCCAACCCGCTGATGCCGGCGATCGACGACTACTACGAGCCGTGGACGTACGACTACGACACGCTCACCAACGCCCCGCTGCAGGAGCACACGCCCGTCGCGCGGCCGAAGTCCCTGCTCACCGGCAAGGACACCAAGATCACGTGGAGCGCCAACTGGGACGACGACCTCGGCGGCGGTCCCGCGCTGGCCCAGGACGACCCGGTCCTGCAGAAGGTGTCGGACAAGATCAAGCTCGAGTTCGAGCAGACGTTCATGTTCTACCTGCCGCGCATCTGCGAGCACTGCCTCAACCCGTCGTGCGCGGCGTCCTGCCCGTCGGGGGCGATCTACAAGCGCAGCGAGGACGGGATCGTCCTGGTCGACCAGGACCGCTGCCGCGGCTGGCGGATGTGCGTCACCGGCTGCCCGTACAAGAAGGTCTACTTCAACCACCGCACCGGCAAGGCCGAGAAGTGCACGTTCTGCTTCCCGCGGATCGAGGTCGGCCTGCCGACCGTGTGCTCGGAGACCTGCGTCGGCCGGCTGCGGTACATCGGGCTGGTCCTCTACGACGCCGACAAGGTGCTGGAGGCCGCGTCCGTCACCGACGAGAAGGACCTGCTCGCCGCGCAGCGGTCGGTCTTCCTCGACCCGAACGACCCGGAGGTCATCCGGGAGGCCGAGCGCGCCGGCATCCAGCGGGACTGGGTGGAGGCCGCGCAGCGCTCCCCGATCTGGGCCCTGATCAACCGGTTCGAGGTCGCCCTGCCGCTGCACCCGGAGTACCGGACCATGCCGATGGTCTGGTACATCCCGCCCCTGTCGCCGGTCGTCGACGCGGTCCGGGACACCGGCGAGGACGCCGAGGACCCGCGCAACCTGTTCGCCGCGATCGACGCGCTGCGGATCCCGATCGAGTACCTCGCCGAGCTGTTCACGGCCGGGGACGTCGAACCCGTGGACAAGGTCCTGCGGCGGCTGGCGGCCATGCGCAGCTACATGCGCGACATCAACCTCGGCCGCGACCCGCAGGAGGCCATCCCCGCCTCCGTCGGCATGGACGGCGAGACGGTGTACGACATGTACCGGCTGCTCGCGCTGGCCAAGTACGACGAGCGGTACGTCATCCCGCCCGCGCACGCCGAGCAGGCGCACTCGCTGGAGGAGCTGGCCACCGAGTGCTCCCTGGACTACGAGGGCGGCCCCGGCATGGGCGGGTGGGGCCCGTTCGGCGAGGGCTCCGGTGGCGCCACGCCGGTCGCCGTGGAGAACTTCCACATGCTCAAGGAGCGGCAGACCAGCGGCCACTTCGCCGACCCGGCCGACAAGTCCACGCGGGTCAACCTGCTGAACTGGGACGGCAAGGGGATGCCCGAAGGGCTCTTCCCGTCCGCGGAGGGCGCCCGCACCGGTGCCGAGCACCTCGCCGAGGGCTCGGACCCGGCCGCCGAGACGGAGCCCCGGCCGTGAGCCCGCTCCCGCTCCTCGGACGCCGGGGGAGCCGCCCCGGGGCGTCGTCCCGACCGGACGCCGCCACCCGCACCACGTGGCAGGTCGCCTCGCTCCTGCTCGACTACCCGGACGAGGCCTGGACCGACCGGCTGCCGCTGCTGCGGCGCGAGGTCGACGGGCTGCCCGGGCGGCTGGCCACGCCCCTGCGGGAGTTCCTCGCCCACGTCGACGCGACGGACCCGACGACGCTGCGGACCGACTACGTCGACACGTTCGACACCACCCGGCGCTGCTGCCTGTACCTGACGTACTACGGGCACGGCGACACCAGGAAGCGCGGCGTGGCGCTGCTGGACTTCAAGCAGGCCTACCGGCGTGCGGGTGCGGAGCTCGGAGACGACGAGCTGCCCGACCACCTCGGCGTGCTGCTGGAGTTCGCGGCGACGACCGACCCGGACGGCGGACGGCAGCTGCTGCTGGACCACCGCGCCGGGCTGGAGCTGCTGCGCCTGGCCCTGGCCGACCGGGGCAGCCCCTGGGCGCGCGTCCTGGACGCCGTCTCCGCGACGCTGCCGCCGCTCGGCGGGGACGAGCGGGCGGCCGTGGCCCGTCTGGCCGCCCAGGGGCCGCCCGCCGAGGAGGTCGGTCTGCAGCCCTTCGAGCCGCCGGGCGGTGGCTCGGGTGCCTCGCCCACCGGTCCGCTGCCGACCGGCCCGGTGCCGCTGCCGACACCCACCGTCCTCAGCCAGCGCGCCACCACCAGACCGACCGCCTCGACGACAGGAGACCGCCGATGAGCCCCCTGACCGCCCTGCTCGCCGCGGGCCACGCCGAGCCGGCGGGCGAGGCCAGCGGCCTGGACGTGCTGCTGTGGGTGGTCTTCCCCTACGTGTGCCTGGCGGTCTTCGTCCTCGGTCACGTGTGGCGGTACCGGTACGACAAGTTCGGCTGGACCACGCGCTCGTCCCAGATGTACGAGAGCAGGCTCCTGCGGCTGGGCAGCCCCCTGTTCCACTTCGGCATCCTGTTCGTGCTGATGGGCCACGTGATGGGGCTCGGGATCCCGAAGTCGTGGACGCAGGCGGTCGGGATCAGCGACGACGTGTACCACCTGATGGCGGTGGGCATCGGGGCGATCGCCGGCTTCTGCACCCTCGTCGGCGCCGCGATCCTCATCTACCGCCGTCGCACCGTCGGGCCGGTGTTCAGCGCCACGACGAAGATGGACAAGTTCATGTGGCTGGTGCTCGGCACGGTCATCCTGCTGGGGCTGCTGAACACCGTGCTCACCAACGTGGTGGGGCACTACGACTACCGGGACGGCGTGTCGCCGTGGTTCCGGGGGATCTTCCGGTTCGACCTGCGGCCCGAGCTGATGGCGGCCGCCCCGATCGGGTTCCAGGCGCACGGCTTCGCCGCGTTCTTCCTCTTCGCGCTGTGGCCGTTCACGCGGCTCGTGCACGTCTTCAGCGCGCCGCTCGGCTACCTGACCCGGCCGTACGTCGTCTACCGCAGTCGTGACGAGCAGATGGGGGCGCGGGCCCCCAAGCGCGGATGGGAGCGGGTGCAGTGAACGAGTCGACGAACCGGACCGGCGCCGATCCCGGGCGCGGCCCACGGCACGGCGGGGTGCACGACGTGCGCGCGCTCGCCGAGGAGCTCGAGCGGCAGGCGGCAGGGGCGTCCGCGGGACGGGCCGCGAGGACCGTGGTGACGGTGGGCGGGCTGCGGGTCACCGCCATCGCCCTGGCGCCCGGCGCGGAGCTCAGCGACCACGAGAGCCCCGGCGCCGCGACGCTGCACGTGCTCCGCGGCGCCTGCACGCTGCGCTGGGACGACCAGTCGGTGGAGACGGCCGCGGGGCACCTCGTGCAGATCCCCGACGCCCGCCACGGCCTGACCACCGCGCACGGGTGCGTCGTGCTGCTGACCGTGGGGCTCGGTCACACCCCGCCCGGCGCCGACCAGCCGTCCAGCCCGGCCGGCCGGACCGGCTGAGGTCCGCCGGTCCGTCAGGACCGACTGACGTCCGCCGGTCCGTCAGGACCTTCGGCCCTGCCTGGTGCCCGGGGCCCCGGGGAGCATCGACCCATGGAGAACGTCCACCGCATCGAGGTGCTGTCCCGGGACGACTGCCTGGAGCTGCTCGGCAGCGTCGAGGTCGGCCGGGTCGTGTTCACGGACCGGGCGCTGCCGGCGATCCTGCCCGTGGCGTTCGTCGTCCGGGACGGCGACGTCGTGCTGCGCACCGCCGAGGGCTCGCGGCTGGCACGCGCAGCCCGTGACGCCGTGCTGGCCTTCGAGGCCGACCAGGTGGCGGCCGGTGGCCGCGGCGGCTGGAGCGTCGTCGTCACCGGCGAGGCGCGACTGGAGTCCGACGACCTCGAGCGAGCCCGGCTCGACGCCCTGCTCACGCCGTGGGTGCCCGGCATCAAGGACGTGTTCATCCGCATCCCGCTGACCGTCGTCACCGGACGCCGGGTGGTGGGCCGCCCCGTCGCCAGCGCCGTGTAGGACCCCACCACCAGGGAGGACCCGATGCGTGACATGACCGGCTCCGTCGTCGTCGGCTACGACGCCTCCGAGCACGCGGACGCCGCGCTCGACTGGGCGGCCAGGGAGGCCGCGGAGCGCGGCGCACCGCTGAAGGTGCTGTACGCCGCCAACTACTCCGGGGTACTCGTCGGCCCCGCGGGGGCCGGCGCGTGGCTGCCCAGCGAGGCGCAGCTCGTCGCCCACGAGATCGCGGAGGAGGGCGCGGCCCGCGCGCTGAAGACCGCGCCGGACCTCGACGTCGAGGCGCTCACCGCCATGTCCGGGGCGGTGGCGGCCCTGACCGACGCGTCCCGCTCGGCGGCCCTCGTCGTCGTCGGGACCCGCGGGCACGGCGAGCGGATCGGCTCGCTGCTCGGTTCCGTCGCCTTCGGGACCGCCGCGCACGCCGGCTGCCCCGTCGTCGTCGTCCGCGGCCGCAGTACGCAGCGAGTCGGACCCGACCACCCCGTCGTCGCCGGCGTCGACGGGTCCACCGGAGCGGACGCGGCCGTGGACCGCGCCGCCGACCTCGCCGCGTCGAACGACGCGGAGCTGGTGCTGGTCACCGCGTGGCACACCCGCGCCAGCGAGTCGTGGGCGTCGGCGTACTGGGCCGAGTCGTACCCGGGGCAGCGTCCGGACGACGTCGCGCGCACGGCGGCGGAGGAGCTGCTCGCCCAGGTGCGCGACCGGGTCCGGGAGCGGTACCCGGACGTACGGGTGACCACGCGCGCCGTCGAGGGTGCCGCCGCACCCGCGATCGCCGACGCGTCGGCCGAGGCGGCGCTGGTGGTCGTGGGCGCGCGCGGCCGCGGCGACTTCGCCAGCCTGCTGCTGGGGTCGGTCAGCCGCGGTGTGATCCACGCCGCCGAGTGCCCCGTCGAGGTCGTGCGGTACACCTGATCCCGCGGTCCGCGCGGCGGGCCGGTCAGCGAGTCCGGCCCGCCGAGGCGGGCGCCCCGGCCAGGCGGCCACGACCCGAGGAGGACGCACGTGCTGGTGCGCGAGGCGATGACGGCCCCCGCCGTGACGGTGCGGGCGCGGGACACCGTGCGGGACGCCGCGGTGCTGCTGCTGGAGCACCGGATCGCGTCCGCGCCCGTGCTCGACGACGACGGCCACCTGGTCGGCGTCGTCAGCGAGGCGGACCTGCTGCGCGGGCGCACCCAGCGTGACCCCCGGTCCTCCATCCGCGACACGGGACCGGACACCGAGCCTGCGCCGGCCGTCCACGTGGAGACGGTCATGGCGACCCCGCCGCTGCTGGTGCGTGGGGACGACGACGTCGACCGCGCCGCCCGGCTGCTGCTCGACCACGGGGTCAAGATGCTCCCGGTCTGCGAGGGGAAGGACGTCGTCGGGGTCGTCGCCCGGCGCGACCTGCTCCGCTCGCTGGCCCGTCCCGACGCCGACGTCGAGCGCGACGTCCGCGACCTGCTCGCCGAGCTCGGCCAGGCCGACGGCTGGGACCTCGACGTCGTCGACGGGGTCGTGACCCTGTACGGCGCCCCGGACGGCGCCCGGCAGCGGATCGCCGGCGTGCTGGCGCGCACGGTGCCGGGCGTGGTCCGGGTGAGGCGCCGCAGCGCCCGTCCCGCCGGCTGAGCGGAGGTCGCAGGTCCTGTCGCACCGGGTCGTCGGGACCTTCCGCGTCGAGCACGGAACCGACAGGGTAGGGCCGACGGGACACCCGGTCCCGCTGACGGGAGGAACGAGATGAGCACCGACACGACGCCGTCCCTGCGCTCCGTGGTCGTCGGCTTCGACGGGTCGGCCTCGGCCCGGCTCGCCCTGACGTGGGCGGTCGGGCAGTGCGGGCTGCGTGACGTGCCGCTGACGGTGGTCGCGGCCGTCGACGACGTCCCCCGGTACCCCGACGCCCTGTCGTCCCGCACCAGCGCCGCGCAGCAGGTCGTCGAGGAGGCGGTCGCCGAGGCCGAGAAGGAGCTCGGGGAGGGCCGGGTGCGGTCGGTCGTGCAGGCCGGCGAGCCCGCGGTGGTCCTGCTCACCGAGACGGGGCCGGAGGACCTGCTCGTCATCGGCAGCCACGGCCACGGCCTGCTGGGCCGGCTGCTGCTCGGCTCCACGGCCGGTGTCGTCGTGCCACACGCCCGCGGGCCGGTGGCTGTCGTCCGCGGGCAGGAGCGGCCCGAGGGTCCCGTCGTCGTCGGGGTCGACGGCTCCGGGACCGCGCAGCGCGCCGTCGCCTTCGCCGCGGACCTGGCCGCCCGGTTCGGCGCGCCGCTGCTCGCCGAGATGGCGGTGCCGCCCGTGACCGACGCGCTGGGCCGGGTCAGCGGCCCGGACGAGCCGGCGCTGCAGCAGGCGCGCGCAGACCTGGCCGAGTGCGTGGCGGGACTGGCCGAGTCCCACCCCGACGTCGTCGTCGAGACGGACGTCACCCAGTCCCACCCGCTCGAGGCCCTCACCTCGCGGTCCGGGCGCGCCCGCGCCGTCGTGGTCGGCTCCCGCGGCCGAGGGGCGTTCGAGGCGGCCCTGCTGGGCTCGGTCGGACGCGGCCTGGTGCAGCACGCCGACTGCCCGGTGCTCGTCGTGCGCTGACGCCCCTGCGTGCTGACGCCCCGCTGACGCCCTCGTTGACGTCACGCTGACGTCAGCGGGGGTCCTGACCTTCGCGCAGCTCGGCGGCCACCTCCGACGCCCACGCCCGAACCGCCGACCAGTCGCGGAAGTCGCCCTCGGGGGCCTTCACGGCCCGGACGGCGGCCCGCTCGGCCAGGTTGAGCCCGTGCCTGTCGAGGCGCCCGGCAAACACGGCGTGCCCCCGCGCCCTGGTCCGCGCGACGACGCCGCCGACGTCGAGGTCGTCGGGGTCCGGCGCCGGCGGGTCGCCGAGCGGGCCGCTGGAGAACAGCCAGACCGGTCGGCCGTCGAGAAGGTCCGTCAGGCGGTCGACCGCCCGGCGCGCGTCCTTGACCCACCGCCCCGCGTAGACGCCGCTGCCGAGGACGACGGCGTCCACGCCCGTCAGGTCGCCGACGTCCGCGGGCGGGCGCAGGTCGACGTCCAGCCCCTCGGAGCGCAGGACGTCGGCCACCTGCGCGGCGATCTCCTCCGTGGCGCCGTGCCGGCCCGCGGCGCTGACCAGGACCCTCATCGTGACCTCCGACCGGACGGTTGGCTGGGACGGCTCAGTGGGTTGGGGCTCAGCGGGTGTCCGACCCGCCGGTGCCGAGGACCGCGGCGCGCCCCGCGGCGAGCCGCGCCACGGGCACCCGCCACGGCGAGCAGGACACGTAGTCGAGGCCGACCGCGGCGAAGAACTCGACCGACGCGGGGTCGCCGCCGTGCTCGCCGCACACGCCCAGCTGCAGCTCCGGGCGCGCGGCTCTTCCCTCGCGGGCGGCGACCTCGACGAGCCGGCCGACCCCGGTCGCGTCGAGGTGGGCGAACGGGTCGGCGGCCAGCAGCCCGGCGTCGCGGTAGGCGGGCAGCACGCTGGCCTCCGCGTCGTCCCGCGACAGGCCCCAGGTGGTCTGGGTGAGGTCGTTGGTGCCGAAGGAGAAGAAGTCGCTCACGGCGGCGATCCGGTCGGCGGTCAGCGCCGCGCGGGGCAGCTCGATCATGGAGCCGACCGGCACCGGCGGCAGGGCGGTCCCGCGCTCGTCGGCCCGCCGGTGCAGCACCTGCTCGACCCGGGCCCGGGTGGTGCGCATCTCCGCGGCGTCGGCGACCAGCGGCACCATCACCTCCAGCCGGGGGGAGCGGCCCTCCTCGACCAGGTCCAGGACGGCGTCCGCGAGCGCCCGCACCTGCGCCTCGAGCACCTCGGGGACCACGACGGCCAGCCGCACCCCGCGCAGGCCGAGCATCGGGTTGTGCTCCTGCCAGCGCCGCACCGCCGCGAGCCGGCGGTCCAGCTCGGCGGTCGGCTCGCCCCGCTCGTGCGCCAGCGCGCACCGCACGGACAGCTCCTCGGGATCGGGCAGGAACTCGTGCAGCGGCGGGTCGAGCAGCCGGACGACGACCGGCAGCCCGTCCATGGTGCGCAGCACCTCGACCAGGTCGGCCCGGTGGTGCCGGCTGATGCCGTCGAGGGCCGCCGCGCGGTCGTCGTCCAGGACGACGGCCTCGACGAGCGCGCGCCGCTCTCCGAGCAGCATGTGCTCGGTGCGGCACAGGCCGATGCCGCGGGCACCCAGCCGCAGGGCCGTGCCGGCGTCGGCGGGGGTGTCGGCGTTGGCCCGCACCTGCACCCGCGCCACCGCGTCGGCGTGGGCGAGCAGCCGCAGGACGGACGCGACCACCGGGTCGGCGGCCGGTGTGCCGGTGAGGGCGGCCGCGACCGGGCTGGGCCGGACCGGGACGGCGCCGACGAGCACCTCGCCGCTGCCCCCGTCCACGGAGACGACGTCGCCCTCCCGGACGACGGTGCCGTCCGGTCCGGTGACCGTCCCGGCGTCCGCGTCGATGACCAGGCCGCTCGCCCCGGCCACGCAGGTGCGCCCCATCCCGCGCGCGACGACGGCCGCGTGGGAGGTGACGCCGCCGCGGGCGGTGACCACGGCGACGGAGGCCACCATCCCGGCCAGGTCGTCCGGGCTGGTCTCCGGGCGCACGAGGACGACGTCCGCACCCCCGGCCGCCCGCTCGACGGCGCGCGCGGGGTCGAGCACGACCTCGCCGACCGCGGCACCGGGGCTCGCGGCCAGCCCGCGGGCGAGGACCACGTGGTCCGACCCGCCGGCGAAGTGCGGGTGCAGCAGCGACTCGAGCTGCTCGCCGGACACCCGGCGCAGCGCCTCGTCGAGGTCGACGACGCCCTCGTCGACGAGCTGGCAGGCGATCCGGAACGCGGCGGCGGGTGTGCGCTTGCCCACCCGCGTCTGCAGCACCCACAGCCGACCGTCCTCGACGGTGAACTCGACGTCGCACAGGTCCCGGTAGTGCGACTCGAGGGTCGCGAGGTGCCTCATCAGCTGGTCGTAGGAGGCCGGGTCGAGCTCGGCGAGGCGCGCGAGCGGGACGGTGTCGCGGATGCCGGCGACGACGTCCTCGCCCTGGGCGTCCGGCAGGTAGTCGCCGTACACGCCCGGGGCGCCGGTCGCGGGGTCGCGGGTGAAGCAGACGCCGCTGCCCGAGCGCTCGCCGGTGTTGCCGAACACCATCGTCTGGACGTTCACCGCGGTGCCCAGGGACTCGCTGATGCCCTCCCGGCTGCGGTAGACGCGCGCCCGCGGCGAGTTCCACGACGAGAAGACCGCCCGGACGGCGAGCGCGAGCTGCTCGCGAGGGTCCTGGGGCAGGTCGCGCCCGGTCGCCTCGCGCAGCAGGCCACGGAACCGGCCGGTCACCTCGCGCAGCGCCTCGGCGCCGAGGCCGTGGTCGTCGGGGACGCCGGCCCGCTCCCGGGCGGCGGAGAGCTCGGCCTCGAAGAGCGCGCCGTCGGCGCCGAGGACGGTGCGGCCGAACATCTGCACGAGCCGGCGGTAGCAGTCCCACGCGAAGCGCTCCCCGGACCGGCGGGCCAGGCCGTCGACGGTCGCGTCGGTCAGGCCGACGTCCAGGACGGTGTCCATCATCCCGGGCATGGAGAACCGCGCACCGGAGCGCACCGACAGCAGCAGCGGGTCGGCGGTGTCGCCGAACCCGCGACCGGTCCGCTCCTCGAGGTCCGCCAGCGCCGTCGCGAGCTGGTCGGTGAGCCCGGCCGGCTCGGTGCCGGTGGCCAGGTAGTGGCGGCAGGCCTGCGTCGTGACGGTGAAGCCGGGCGGCACGGGCAGTCCCAGGCGGGTCATCTCGGCCAGGCCGGCGCCCTTGCCGCCCAGCAGGTCGGCCATCGAGCGGTCCCCGGCGTCGAACGGCTGCACCCAGCGGGCCCTCGCGGTCCCGTCGGCCGGTGGGGCCGGCGTGGTGGGTCCGGTCGGTGCCTCGGGTGCCGCTGCCGCGGTGGTCGTGGCCGGTGTCAACGTCGTCTCGCCCATGGTCTCGTCCTCCCTGCACCGCCGGGTGGCGGTCAGCTCCGTGCCTCGTCCGCGACCGGCGGGTCGCCGGCGGTGGGTGCCGTGCCGGTGGTGCCGCCCGCGCCGCGCAGGTGGGTGCCGATCCCGTCGGCCCACGCCTCGATCCGCACCCAGTCGCGGAAGTCGCCGAAGCGGCCGCCGAGCAGGCGGAACAGGGCCTTCTCCGGTCCGGTGGAGGAGTCCCGGTCGACGGCACCGGCGAACGCGTGGTGGTCCACGGGGTGCAGGGACAGCTGCAGCCCGGGGACCTCGCGGGGCGTGGCGGCGCGGATCATCCGCGCGAAGGGGCCGCGCTGGGCGTCGGCGGCGGGCTGCAGGCCGACGGTGAACAGCCACAGCGGGACGGCGGCCAGCGCGTGCAGGTGGCGGTGGGCGAACTGCACCGCCTGCGGCAGCCAGGCCGCCCCCTGGGTGGCGCTGCCGAGGACGACCGCGTCGTACCCGCTCACGCCGGGCTGCGTGTCGACGTCCCGGACGTCGGCCTCCAGGCCCGCGGCGCGCAGGCGGCCGCCGACGCGCTCGGCCACCTCGCGGGTCGCCCCGTGGTGGGAGGCGTAGGCGACGAGCACCCGGGCGCCGGGGCCGGCCGGCCCGTCGCCGTTCCCCGCCTGTGTCGCGGGCCGCGTCGTGGTCGGAGTCGTGGTCCGTGTCGTGCTGTCCACGCCCCCACGGTCCGCCGGTCGGCCCGACCGGCACAGGGCCGGAGGTCCCTGCCGCGCCGCGGCCGTCCGCGGGACCGTCGTGACGGGATCGTGACCCGGCTCACGGGCGCTGTGGCGCAACGCGGTGCACCTGCGGGGCGTCCTGTGGGTGACGACCCCGAGAGAGGACCAGCATGACCCGCACCCGACACCGCACCGCGGCCGCCCTCGCGGTGGCCGGGCTCCTGCTCGCCGGGTGCGGCGACGCCGTGCCGGGCGCCGCCCCGGCCGTGACCCCGACGGTGGTCTCGCCGTCGACCGGCACGGGGCAACCCGCAACCCAGCCGAAGGGGGAGCCGACGGAGGAGCCGACGGGGGAGCCGACGAGCGAGCCGACGGGTGAGCCGACGGACCAGCCGTCCGTGGAGCCGTCCGAGGAGCCGACCCCGCAGCCACCGCGCACCAGCGCCCCCGCGCCCGGTGGCGGGTCGGCCGGCGAGGACGCGCCGGCGGACGGGACGTTGCGCCCCGGGGACTCCGGCCCGCAGGTGCTCGCCCTGCAGGAGCGGCTCGCCGACCTCGGGTACTGGCTCGGGACGCCCGACGGACGGTTCGGGCACCTGACGACGCAGGCCGTGTACGCGCTGCAGGGCGCCGCCGGGTTGGCCCGCGACGGCCACGTCGGGCCCCGCACCCGCGCCGCGCTGGACGAGGGTGCCCGCCCCCAGGCACGCAGCAGCAGCGGCCGGGTCACGGAGATCGACCGGGAGCGCGGTCTGGTCCTGCTGGTCGAGGACGGCCGGGTGGAGGTCGCCCTGCACACGTCCACGGGGACCTTCAGGGAGTACACGGCCGGCGGGCGGACCCTGCTGGCCGACACCCCGGAGGGCCGCTACTCGGTGACGTGGAGCCACGACGGCTGGCGGCAGGCCGACCTGGGACGGCTGTACCGGCCGCGGTACTTCCACCCCGACGGCATCGCCGTGCACGGCTTCGGCAGCGTCCCGGCCTACCCGGCGTCCCACGGGTGCGCCCGGGTCAGCCTGCCCGCGATGGACATGATCTGGGCCCGCGACCTGATGCCCCGCGGCAGCGCCGTCTGGGTCTACTGACCCACCCCCGCCCCCGCCTCCGCCCCGCCCCCGCGCCCCGCGAGGCGGACGAACACGCCGTCGTCGTGTCGCCGCGGACGGCGTGTTCGTCCGACTCGCGGGGCGGGGGTGGAGCGGCGGGTGGTGGGACGGGAGGGGCCGGCGAGCGGCAGGCGGTGGGACGGCGTCCGCGTGTCGGGCCTCACAGGCGCTCGCCCTGCCCCGCCCCCGGTCCGGTCGCCATACTCACCGCAGGACCTGACCCCGTTCGACCGAGGGAGACCGACGCATGGGCCGGCTGCAGCACACCGAGGGGCTGACCGAGGACCAGCGGGAGCTGTTGAAGCTCGTGCGGGAGTTCGTCGACGAGCAGATCATCCCCGTCGCCACCGGCCTCGAGCACGCCGACGAGTACCCGGACAAGATCGTCGAGGGCATGAAGGAGATGGGGATCTTCGGCCTGATGATCCCCGAGGAGTACGGCGGCCTCGGCGAGTCCCTGCTGACCTACGCGCTCGCGGTCGAGGAGATCGCCCGCGGCTGGATGAGCGTCTCGGGGATCATCAACACCCACTTCATCCTCGCCTACATGCTGATCCACCACGGCACCGAGGAGCAGAAGCAGCGCTACCTGCCGCGGATGGCCACCGGCGAGCTGCGCGGCGCCTTCTCGATGTCCGAGCCCGGCTGCGGCTCCGACGTCTCCGCGATCCGCACCAAGGCGGTCCAGGGCGAGGACGGCGGCTGGACGATCGACGGCCAGAAGATGTGGCTGACGAACGGCGGCTCCGCGAACCTCGTCGCGGTGCTCGTGAAGACCGACACCGGCGCGGACTCGGTGTACCGCAACATGTCCACGTTCCTCATCGAGAAGGAGCCGGGCTTCGGTGAGACCGCCCAGGGCGTCACCGTCCCCGGCAAGATCGAGAAGATGGGCTACAAGGGCGTCGACACCACCGAGCTGGTGCTCGAGGGGCACCGGACGACGTCCGACCAGGTCCTCGGTGGCGAGCCGGGCCGCGGCTTCTACCAGATGATGGACGGCGTCGAGGTGGGCCGCGTCAACGTCGCCGCCCGGGGCTGCGGTGTCGCGATGCGGGCGTTCGAGCTCGGGATCGACTACGCGCAGCAGCGCGAGACGTTCGGCAAGAAGATCGCCGAGCACCAGGCCGTGCAGTTCCGGCTGGCCGAGATGGCGACCAAGGTCGAGGCGGCGCACCAGATGATGGTGATGGCCGCGCGCAAGAAGGACGCCGGCGAGCGCAACGACCTCGAGGCCGGGATGGCGAAGTACCTGGCGAGCGAGTACTGCGCCCAGGTCGTCGAGGACGCGTTCCGCATCCACGGCGGGTACGGGTACTCCAAGGAGTACGAGATCGAGCGGCTGTACCGCGAGGCGCCCATGCTGCTCATCGGGGAGGGCACCGCGGACATCCAGCGCATGATCATCGGTCGCCGGCTGCTCGAGGAGTACCGGGCCCGCTGACCTCGCGCGCCCTCGGGGTGCTGGGGGAGACTGCGCCCATGGCCAACCTCGGTGGCGCCGGCCGCGCCCAGACCGTCCCCACACCGCCCACGGGACGACGCATCGCCGTGTACCGCACGTACCTGGCGGCGCAGCGTGCCGTGGACTACCTGTCCGACCGGCAGTTCCCGGTGCAGCACGTGACGATCGTCGGCACCGACCTGCAGATGGTCGAGCGGGTGACGGGCCGCCTGACGTACGGCCGGGTCGCGATGGCCGGGGCGGCGTCCGGGGCGTGGTTCGGGTTGTTCGTGGGCCTGCTGCTGTCCCTGTTCGCGCAGGGCACGTCCCTGGCCGGGACGGTGCTGCCCGCCGTGGTCATCGGCGTCGGCTTCGGCATCCTGTTCGGCGTCCTGTCCTACGCGTTCACCGGCGGCCGGCGCGACTTCACCTCCACCAGCCAGGTCGTCGCCTCCCAGTACGCGGTGCTGTGCGCGCCGGAGCAGTCCGGGCTCGCCGAGCGGCTGCTGTCCGAGCTGCCCGAGGACGCCGCGGACCGGGTCGACCCTGCGGACGCGTCCTGGCCGGCGGACGGCGAGACGCCGCGGGGCCGCCACGCGCAGAGCCCGTCACCGTCCTGGCAGCCGCCGCAGGGGACCCCGGCCGCTGGCGGCGCCCCGCCCGCCACCCGACCCGGACCGCCCCCTGGGACGCCGTCCTCCGGACCGGCGGCGCCGCCCGGCTCGGACGCCCCCGCCGACGCCGCTCCGCAGGTGCCGACCGGCCCGACGTACGGGGAGATGAAGGAGCGGGAGCGCCGCGCGCGGCTGGCGCGGGAGCGCGGCGAGGACCCCGCCGCGTCGCCCGGCGGGGACCGGGAGCCCGGCCAGGGCTGAGCGCCAGCCGCGGGGTCCGTTGTTCGGCCGGCTCCG
The DNA here is from genome assembly GCF_054781695.1 of Thalassiella azotivora. Classification (NCBI taxonomy): domain Bacteria; kingdom Bacillati; phylum Actinomycetota; class Actinomycetes; order Kineosporiales; family Kineosporiaceae; genus Thalassiella; species Thalassiella azotivora. Next base: position 24,695 of record NZ_BAAGTX010000014.1, on the reverse strand, counting down.
TCCGCTGGACGCGGAGACGACCTTCCCGTCGGTCAGCGTCGCCAGAACAGGTGGTGGGTGACGCCGCTCGGGCTCGGGACCACCTCGTGGTGGAATCGGTCGTCCAGCTCGTGCGGGGACTCCCACAGACGCACCCCGGCGCCGAGTTCGACGTCAGCGACGGCCACGTGCACCGTGTCGACGAGGTCGGCGTCCAGGAACTCCAAGACCGTGGTCGCCCCGCCGCCCAGGCGGACGTGCGGGCCCCGGCCGGACTGCCGGAGCGACTCCCGCGCCAGCTGCCTGGCCCGCTCCAGCGCCGCAGCCGGGTCGGCGTCCAGGAAGTGGAACGTAGTGTCGGACAGGGTGAACGACGGCCGCTCGTGGTGGGTCAGGACGAGCACGGGCGTGCGGAACGGCGGGTCCTCACCCCACCAGCCCCGCCACTCGTGGTCGGCCCACGGACCGCGCTGCGGGCCGAACTTGTTGCGGCCCATGATCTCCGCGCCGATGCCGTGCGCGAAGTCGCGGGTGAAGTAGTCGTCCAGGCCGCGGCTGCCCCCGGGGTCGGTGCGGTTGGGCCAGCTCGCGGTCGCCCCGGCCCAGGACATCAGCGCGGCGGGGTCCGCGTGGCCGAACGGACGCTCGAGGCTCTGCCCCTCCCCGGCGCCGTAACCGTCACGGGAGACGACGAAGTTCTGGACGCGCAGCAGCTGCTCCACGGGTGCTCCTCCGAGGACGTCGGGTGTCGCGCGTTCCGACCGGACGAGCCGGCGGAAGTCATCGGTCAGCCGCCCAGCCGCCGCAGCACCGACGGGCACAGCTCGCTGTAGCCGGGCAGCGTCACCGCGTCGGTGCGCACGCCCGTGGCGGTGAGCACCGCGTCCAGGACCGCCAACGTCACCGCGTCGGCCGCGGCGGCCTGGACGGCGGCGACGGCCACCAGGTCGCCGGAGACCTCCTGCTCACCGGTCGCGACCGCGAACACGGTGTCGCCGTCGAGCAGGGTGTGCACCGGCCGCAGCGCCCGCGCGAGCCCGTCGTGACCCGACCCCGCGGCCCGGCGGGCCTGCGCCCGGTCGAGGTCGGCCGTCGTCGCCACCACCGCCAGGGTGGTGTTGAAGCCGGCGGCCGGTGGGCGCGCCGGCGCGGGCGGGGGAGGCTCGGTCGGGGTGGCGGGCCGCAGCGCGGGGTCGTCCACCCAGGGTGCGGCGTGCAGCGTGCCGTCGGCGGTGTGCGGGGACCCGACCGCGTTGACCACCACGAGCGCACCGACGACCACGCCGGAGGAGAGCCGCACGCTGGCCGTGCCGACACCGCCCTTCAGGGCGCCGTAGTGGCACTGGGCCCCCGTCCCGGCCCCGACGGTCCCCGTGCGGACCGGTCCGCCGCCGGCGGCGGCCGCGGCGGCGTGGCCGAGGTCGACGTCGGGGCGCGCGGCGAGGTCGCCACCGCGCCCGAGGTCGAACACGGCGGCGGCCGGGACCACCGGTACGACCAGCCCGGGCCCGACCTCGTACCCGTGCCCCTGCTCCTCGCACCAGCGCTGGACCCCGTGCGCGGCCACCAGCCCGTAGGCGCTGCCCCCGGTGAGGGTGATCGCGTGGGCCGTGGTGACCAGGGTCCCGGGCGCCAGCGCGTCCGTCTCGTGGGTCCCCGGGCCACCGCCGCGCACGTCGACGGCCGCGACCGACCCCCGCGGCGGGAGCACCGCGGTCACCCCGGTCAGCCACCCGTCGCCCACCCGTTCGACGCTGCCGACCCGCACCCCCGGGACGTCCGTCAGCGCCCCGTAGCGGTTCGGGGCGGGAGGGGGCGGGTGGGGTCCGTTCCAGGCTGCCACGGCAGGATCGTGGCATGGACGAGCTCGCGCGGACCACGGACGAGCGACGGGTGACGCGGCCGGACGTCGTCGTCGCCCGCCGGTTGCTGGGGGAGCGGGTGCGCCGGACCCCGCTGGTCGACGTCGAGGCCGGTGCGCTGGGACCGGCGTCGGTCACCTGCAAGCTCGAGCTGCTGCAGCACACGGGGTCGTTCAAGGCCCGCGGAGCGCTGACCGCCCTGACCACCGCCACCCTCCCGACCGCGGGCGTCGTGGCGGCGAGCGGCGGCAACCACGGCCTGGCGGTGGCGTGGGCGGCGCAGCAGGTCGGGGCGACCGCGACGGTCTTCGTGCCGGCGTCCGCGCCGGAGGCCAAGGTGCGGGGGCTGCGCGCCCTCGGGGCCGACGTCCGGGTCGGGGGCTCGCGCTACGCCGACGCCCTGGACGCCGCCCGGGCGCACGAGCGGGCCAGCGGGGCGCTCGCCGTGCACGCGTACGACGAGCCCGCGGTCGTCGCCGGCCAGGGCACCCTCGCGCTCGAGCTGCTCGACGACCTCGCGGACCGCCGGTGGCCGGGCGCGGTCACCGAGGTGGACACGGTGCTCGGCGCCGTCGGGGGCGGCGGTCTCGCCGCGGGTGTCGCGGCGGCGCTGGACGGCCGGGCGCGGGTCGTGGGCGTGGAGCCGGTCGGCTGCCCCACGTGGCACCGGGCCCTGGCCGAAGGGCACCCCGTCGACGTCGAGGTGGGTGGGCTCGCGGCCGACGCGCTGGGCGCGACCCGCCTCGGCGACACGGCCTGGCACACGCTGACCCACGCAGCGGCGACGTCGGTGCTGGTCGACGCCGACGCGGTCGGGCAGGCCCGGCGCCTGCTGTGGCAGCGGTTGCGCGTGGCCGCCGAACCCGGCGGAGCGGTGGCCGTCGCCGCGCTCGTCTCCGGGGCCTACCGGCCCCGCCGTGGGGAGCGGGTCGCGGTCGTGGTGTGCGGGGGCAACGCCGACCCGGCCGACCTGACCGCCTGACCTCGGCTCAGAAGGTCGTGTACTCGGCGCGTGCGACGGTGAACCCGATCCCGGCGACCGTCTCCTCGCACCGCATCCCGTCGCGGGAGGAGTCGCAGCGGTAGGTGCCGCGCTCGAGGGACTCCCCGTACTCCAGGGTCTCGCCCTGACCGAGCAGGCTGTCCGTGGCGCACACCAGCCCCGCGCCGTCCGGACCGACCCGCACACCGGCGGCCCACTCGCCCTCGCACCCCGGTGGCGGTGGCGGCGGTTCCCAGGACCGGGAGCCGATGTCGCACCGCGCGCCGTCCGAGGACAGCGTGCAGCCGATGTTGCCCGACGGGGACTGGAAGACGACCGTGTCGGTGGCCACCGTCGGCTCCGCCGCCGTCACGGGCGTGGCGGCCTCGCCGCCCCGGGGCGACCTGCCCGTCCCGCCGAGCGCCTGGAAGGCCAGGACGACGGCCAGCAGGCACAGCAGGACCCCGCCTCCGACCAGGAGCACGCTGTTGCGGCGCTGGCCGGGAGCTCGTACCGGCGGCTCCGGCTCGTCGTCCAGGTAGCCCGTGAGGGCGTCGCGGTCCTCGTCGACGGGCAGCTGCGGAGGCAGCGACCGCCCCGCGCGCACCGACGCCCGGGTCCGGTGCGCCGGTGCCGGTGCCGGTGCCGGTGCCCGACCCGTCGCCGGAGGCGGCGGGGCCGCCGGGTGGGGGCCGGCGGGTGCCTCGTGGCCGTCCGGGCCGTCAGGTCCGTCGGGCAGGTCGAGGAACGGCAGCTGCTGCGTCTCGTTCACGGACTCGTCCCCGCCCCGCGGCGCGTACGCGTGGGCAGAGGCCCGGCGCTCGAGGTCGTCCCCGAGGGCGGGGTCGACGACCGCCCCGCTGCCGGTGGCCGGCCCCGCGCCGCGCGCGTCCCGCCGCCGCCGTGGCCGGGCCGGCCCGCCGTCCACCGCGTCGGTCCGTGCGCCGGCCCGTGCGTCGACGTCCGGGTCCGGGCCCGATCGGGGGCGGGCGCCGGTCCCGGGGTCGGCGCCCGTGACGCGCGGGAGGTACTCGGTCTGGTCGTCGCTCATCGTCGTCCGTGGGTCGTCGGTCCGGTCCGCCCCCACCGCCGGCCGGCCGCGGTGCGCGGCGGACGACGGCACCGCGGTCAGCTGCGCAGCGTGCCCATCCACTCCTCGACGTCGTCGGGCGTGCGGGGCAGCATCGCCGACAGGTTCTCGCAGCCGTCCTCGGTGACCAGGACGTCGTCCTCGATCCGCACGCCGACGCCCCGCAGCTCCTCGGGCACCGACAGGTCGTCGGACTTGAAGTACAGCCCCGGCTCGATGGTGAACACCATGCCGGGACGCAGCTCGGCGTCCAGGTACATCTCGCGCCGGGCCTGCGCGCAGTCGTGGACGTCGATCCCGAGGTGGTGGCTGGTGCCGTGCACCATCCACCGGCGGTGGTAGCCGCCGGAGTCGGGGTCGAGGGACTCGGCGGCGGTGACGGGTAGCAGACCCCACTCCTCGAGCCGGGCCGCGATCACCTCCATCGCCGCGGCGTGCAGGTCGCGGAAGCGCGTGCCCGGCCGGGCGACGGCGAAGGCGGCGTCGGCGGCGTCGAGGACCGCCTGGTAGACACGGCGCTGCACCTCGGTGAACGTCCCGTTGACCGGCAGCGTGCGGGTGACGTCGGCCGTGTACAGCGAGTCGACCTCCACCCCGGCGTCGACGAGCACGAGGTCGCCCTCGCGGACCGCGCCGTCGTTGCGGATCCAGTGCAGGGTGCAGGCGTGCTCGCCGGACGCCGCGATCGTGTCGTAGCCGACCCCGTTGCCCTCCCGGCGGGCGTGGGACTCGAACGCGGTCTCCACGACCCGCTCCCCGCGGCGGTGCGCCACCGCGTCGGGCAGGGCGCGGACGACGTCCGCGAAGCCCTTCGCCGTGGCCTCGACCGCGAGCCGCATCTGGGCGACCTCCCACGGGTCCTTGACCAGCCGCAGCTCGGACAGGAACTCGGCGAGCGCCGCGTCGAGGTCGCGGTACTCCTCCTCGCTCAGCCCGCTGTCCACGCGGGCGGCGTCGACCTCGGCCTCCACCGCCGCGTCCGCGCCGGGGACGACGCGCACCCGGACGCCGTCCGTGCCGACGTCCTTGCGCAGGGCGTCGCCGAGCTCGTCGCTGTGCCGGCAGGTCACGCCGAGCTCGGCCTCGACCTCCTGCAGGCTGGGCCGCGCGCCGACCCACAGCTCCCCGTACCGGGCGTCGGCGTAGAACTCCACGCTGTCGCGCTCCGCGCGGGGCCGGAAGTAGAGGACCGCGTCGTGCCCTCCCCCCGGCGCCGGCTCCAGGACGAGCACGGCGTCCGGCTCGCGGTCGGTGCCCAGGCCGGTGAGGTGGGCGAACGCCGAGTGCGGGCGGAACCGGTAGTCGGTGTCGTTGCTGCGCGTCCTCAGCGGGCCGGCGGGCACCACCAGCCGTTCGCCGGGGAACGCCGCGGAGACCCTCTGCCGTCGGGCCGCGGCGTGGTCGGCGACCTCCGCGCGCGCCGGCAGCGCGTCGGGACGCGGCGCCCAGCCCTGGCCGATGAACTGCTTGAACGTCTCCGACGTGGGTCGTTGGCTGCGGTTCGACCCCCGCTCGGTCAGCGGCTGCTGGGCGCCCTGGTCGGGCACGGTCTCCGGGGTGTCGGGCGTGCTCGGGGTCGCCGGGGACGTGGCGGGGGTCTCGCTCATGCGGGCCAGTGTGGCACCCGCGGCCCGCCGCGCCGAGGCGGGCGTGTGGGCAAGGGCACGCCCCGGGCGCCTGTGCCGGGCCCGTGCGCTCGGGCACGATGACGTCGGACACCGCCCGCAGGACGCAGCAGGAGGAACGCCCATGCAGTTCGGTCGCAGCTACGAGGAGTTCGAGGTCGGCGCGGTCTACAAGCACTGGCCCGGCAAGACCGTCACCGAGTACGACGACCACCTGTTCTGCCTGCTGACGATGAACCACCACCCGCTGCACCTGGACGCCCACTACGCCGAGGGCACCCAGTTCGGCAAGAACGTGGTGGTCGGCAACTACGTCTACTCGCTGCTGCTGGGCATGTCCGTGCCGGACGTGTCCGGCAAGGCGATCGCGAACCTGGAGATCGAGTCCCTCAAGCACGTCGCGCCGACGTTCCACGGCGACACGATCTACGGCGAGACGACGGTGCTGGACAAGTGGGAGTCGACCTCCAAGGACGACCGGGGCGTCGTCCACGTCGAGACCCGCGGGTACAAGCAGGACGGCACCCTGGTCTGCGTCTTCAGGCGCAAGGTGATGGTGCCCAAGCAGAGCTACCTCGACGCCCGGGGCGGCGAGCAGCCGGGACGGCCCGCACCGGCGCAGTGAGTCCCGGGTCGCGGCCGTCCCGCGGCGGACCTAGCGTGCAGCCGGGCACCCGAGCGGGTGCCCGGCTGCACGTCCGTGGAGGCTGTCCGTGGCACCACCCCGCACCCTCGTCCTGGTCCTCGCCGGCGGTGCCGGCGGCCGGCTCGAGCTGCTGACCGACGACCGGGCCAAGCCCGTCGTGCCGTTCGGCGGTGAGCACCGGCTCATCGACTTCCCGCTCAGCAGCTGCACCCACAGCGGCGTCAGCGACGTGTGGGTCGTCCAGCAGCAGCACCCGGCGTCGCTGGCGGTGGCGCTGTCGAACGGGCGGCCGTGGGACCTCGACCGCACCGTGGGCGGCCTGATGGTGCTGCCCCCCGGCAAGGGGAGCGACCGCGAGGGGTGGCACCACGGGACCGCCGACGCCCTGTGGAAGCAGGCGGCGCTGGTCCGCGAGTTCGCCCCGGACGCCCTCGTGGTGGTCAGCGCGGACGCCGTCTACCGCTGCGACTACGCCGAGCTGGTCGACGAGCACCTCGCCTCGGGTGCCGCGGTGACGATGGTGACGACGAAGGTGCCGCGCGAGGACGCGGGCCGCTACGGCGTCGTCCGCACCGGGTCAGGGGGAAGGTCACCGACTACGCGTACAAGCCCGACGAGCCCGCCTCGGACGTGGTCGCGAACGAGGTGTTCGTGCTGGACGCCCGACGGGTCCTCGACGAGCTGGAGCAGGTCGTCGCCGACGGCCACGACGAGGACGACCTCGGCGACCTCGGGGACCACCTGCTGCCCCGGCTCGTGGACGACGGCGTGGTGCGCGAGCACCGGTTCACGGGCTACTGGCGCGACGTGGGCACGGTGGAGTCGTACTGGGAGGCGCACATGGACCTGCTCGGCGCCCGCCCCGCGTTCGTCCTGGACGACGAGGACTGGCCGGTGCTGTCGGCCGGGCGGCGCCGAGGTGCCGCGACGGTGCGGGCCGGCGCCGAGGTGGGCGACTCGCTGCTGTCCGGCGGCTGCGAGGTGGCCGGCGCCGTGGACCGCAGCGTGCTCGCCCCCGGGGTGGTGGTCGAGAAGGGCGCCACCGTGCGCCGCAGCGTCCTGCTGCCCGGTGCCGTCGTGCGAGCGGGCGCGGTGGTCGACCGCAGCGTCGTGGACTCCGGCGTCACCGTGGGCCGCGAGTGCCGGGTCGGGGGCCCGCGGGGGAAGGTGGCGCTCGTCGGCCACCGTCGCACCCTGCGCAAGGGGACGGTGGTGCCACCCGGTGGTCGCTACCCCGAGGTCGACCGGGACTAGACCGACCGGCCCTCAGCAGCGGGGCAGGCAGCCCCACCCGGCCAGGGCGTCCCGCAGCAGCGGGGCCAGCTCCAGCGCGTCGAGCGCCGCCGCGTCGACCCACCGGACGTCGGTGGCGTCGTCCCCGGCACGCGGTCGGCCGGTGTGGTCGCCGACGCGGCAGGCGTAGTCGTGGATGACCAGGACCACGCCGTCCGGGCCCGGCCGCTCGACCGTGCCCACGAGCTCCCCGACCTCCACCACGAGGGCCGTCTCCTCGGCGACCTCGCGGACGACGGCCGCGGCGTCGTCCTCGCCGTCCTCGACGCGTCCCCCCGGCAGCGACCACGTCCCCGCGGCGGGTGGGTTGCGCCGGCGCACGAGCAGCAGCCGGCCGCGAGCGTCGTGGACGACAGCGCCGACGCAGTCCACGCGCCGCTCGGCGCCCGCACCCGCGGCGTCGTCCGTCACGTCCACGTCGACCAGGGTGCCACCGCCCGGTCTCGACGGCCCGGGCCCGGACGGCCCGGTGGCGGACGGCGGAGGCGCCCTTGACCACCGCGCCGGTGCGCGGGACCGTGACGAGGGTGGCGGCGAGCAGGTGCCCGCGGTGCGCCGGGCCGGTGCGCGAACCCGGGATCTGGGTGAGCGACTGGACGTGCGCCCGCCACGGCGCCGTCCAGCCGTGGTCCGCGCCGCACCCGCCCACGCAGCGGTGGCTGGCCGACGTCGCGCGCCGGTCGTCGGTGCCGGTCTGGGTGCCCTGGCCGCTGCCGGCAGGCTGGTTGTTCACCGGGCTGTCCGAGGTCGGGACGCCGCGAGGGACGGCGCAGGCCGTGGCGGTCGCGGTGTCCGGGCCCAACCCGGCCCCGCGCGCGGGGCGGCCCGAGCGTCCCGCCGACCTGCTGCTCGTGGCCGAGCAGCCCGGGGTGGGGCTGGGCGCGCACCTCGCCGGCCTGGACGGCGTCGACCCCGGTGACGGCGTCGGCACCGGCGTCGCCCACGCGAGCGTGCGGGCCGACGGGCACGTCTGCGGCCTGTGGGTCGTGCCCTCCCCGGCGGACCGCGCCGTCTACGTGGGGGAGGCGGGTGGGGTGTGGCTCTACCTGGTCCTGTGGCCGTCGACGGCGGGCGTCCTGCTCGCCGAGGACCTCGAGCTCGCGGACGCGCGCTCGCCGCGGGTGGCCGTCGTCCCACCCGTCGGAGCGCCCTGCCCGCGGCTGTGACGGGCGCGGGAGGCGGGCCGCGGTCGCCTGGCTAGGCTCGCCGGGTGCTCATCGACCTGCACACGCACTCCACCGCCTCCGACGGCACCCAGACCCCGGCCGAGCTCGTCGAGGAGGCGGCGGGCGCGGGCCTGGACGTCCTGGCCCTGACCGACCACGACACGACGGCGGGCTGGGAGGAGGCGGCGGCGACGGCCGCGCGGCTGGGCGTGGCGCTGGTCCGGGGCACGGAGGTCTCCTGCACCCACCACGGCATCAGCGTGCACCTGCTCAGCTACCTGCACGACCCCGGCGACGCCGCCCTGGGCGCCGAGCTGGACCGGTCCCGCGAGTCGCGGACGCACCGGGCCCGGCGGATGGTCGAGCGCATCTCCCGCGACCACGACCTCACCTGGGAGGACGTGCGCGCGCAGGCGGCGGCCGGTGCGACGCTGGGCCGCCCGCACATCGCGGACGCCCTCGTCGCGCGGGGTCACGTGCCGGACCGGGACGCGGCGTTCGCGACGATCCTGGCGTCGCGGTCTCCGTACTACGTGCCGCACTACGCGCCCGACGCGGTGGAGGCGGTCCGCCTGGTGCGGGCGGCCGGCGGGGTGCCGGTGTTCGCGCACCCGTTCGCCAGCGCCCGGGGCCGGGTCGTCGGCGAGGACGTCGTGGAGGAGATGGCCGCGGCGGGCCTGGCCGGTCTCGAGGTCGACCACCGCGACCACGACGAGGCCGCCCGCCGGCGGCTGCGCGACCTCGCCCGCGGCCTGGGCCTGGTCGTGACCGGCTCCAGCGACTACCACGGCACCGGCAAGGTCAACCGCCTCGCCGAGTTCACCACCGCCCCGGCGGCGCTGGAGGCCGTCGAGGCGCAGGGTCGGCTGCCGGTCCTGCGCCCGTGACCCCGCCGGGACCGTCAGCGGCCGCGCCCGGTGGGCCCGGTGCGACGGCTCAGGACGTCGCGAGCCCGTCGACGCGGACCTCGAACCACACCTGCTTGCCGGCCAGGTCGCTGCGGCACCCCCACCGGTCGGCCATCAGGTCGACCATCTGCAGCCCCCTGCCGTCGACGGCCCACAGGTCCTCCTCCTTGGGGACGACCTGCCCCGGCCGCGGGTCCTCGACCTGGATGCGGACGGCGCCGCGTCGCGCCAACCCGGCCCGCAGCGCCACGGGGGCGGCGCCGTGGCGGATCGCGTTCGTCACCAGCTCGCTGGTGAGGAGGACGGCGACCTCGGCGGGGTCGCCGTCGACCCCCCACTTCTCGAGCAGCTGGGCGACGGCGCGGCGCGCGCGACCGACCTCGGTCGGCTCGGCAGCGAGCTCCGCGATCAGGTCCACCCGGGGATTGTCCACCATGTCCCCGCGGGCGGCAGAATGTCCCCTCGTGACGGCGAGCCGCGCCGCGGCACCGGCGGCGGGCACCAGCGGAGGTGGGGCAGACCGATGATCGGGTCGGCTCGGGTCGTCGCCGTCGCCAACCAGAAGGGCGGCGTCGCCAAGACCACGACGGTGGCGTCCCTGGGCGCCGCCTTCGTCGAGCACGGGCTGCGGGTGCTGCTCGTGGACCTGGACGCGCAGGCGTGCCTGACCTTCTCGCTGGGCGTCGACCCCGACGAGGAGGAGCTGGCGGGCTCCTACGAGCTCCTGGTCGGCGCAGGATCCGCCGCCGGGGCGGTGGTCGAGGTCGACGACGGCATGCACCTGGTGCCGGGGTCGATCGACCTGGCCGGCGCTGATGCCGAGCTGCTCGGCCGACCGCGTCGCGAGCACGTGCTCCGGGAGGCGCTGGAGCAGGTCGCCGCCGGGTACGACGTCGTCCTGCTGGACTGCTCGCCGTCGCTGGGCCTGCTCACCCTCAACGCGCTCGCCGCGGCCGACGAGGTGCTGGTGCCGATGCAGGCGGAGATGCTCAGCCACCGGGGGGTGGGGCAGCTCCTGGACACGGTGGCGGACGTCCAGCGGGCGGCGAACCCCGGGCTGCGGGTGCGCGGCCTGCTGCCGACGATGTACGACCCGCGGACCAGCCACGGCCGCGCCGTGCTCGAGGACGTCGGCGACCGGTACGGCGTGCCGGTGCTGTCCCCGCCGATCCCGAAGTCGGTCCGGTTCGCCGAGGCGCCGGCCCTGGGTCGCACCGTCCTCGGGACGGCGACCCGCACCAAGGGGGCCGCGGCCTACCGCGAGGTCGCCCAGGGGCTGCTGCGCGCCTGGCGGCTCGGACCGGGACGACGCGCGACGACCCGTCGCCGGAGCGGTTCGGCGACCGGTCGCTGAGTCGCGGGCGACCGGCCGCCGGAGGTCAGTCGGAGGAGCCGGTCGCGCCCGAGCCCGTCGCGCCCGTGCCCGCCGACTCGCCCTGGCCGCTGCGCCCGCGGCCGCCACGACGGCGCCGACGGCGCCTCGGCGCGTCGGAACCGGCGTCCCCGGACGGCGTGCCGGCCTCAACAGGTCCGGTGGAGGGGGCGGTCGCCCCGGCGTCCCCGCCACCCGCGGCACCCTCGACGGGAGCCCCGGCGCGGGTGCGCCGACGGCTGCGGTTGCGCGACCGCGGCTCGCCGGCCGGCTGGTCGTCGCCGTCCTCGCGCCGGGGCCGTGACGAGCCGCCCCTCGCGCCGCCGCGCCGGTCACCGGGGCGCTCGCCGGAGCGGGCGCCGGGACCACCGCGACCGCGTCCGCCGGTCTCGCCGAGGTCCTCGAGGACCTCCGCGTCCAGGCCCGCGCGGGTGCGCTGGGCCTTCGGCAGCACGCCCTTGGTGCCCTCGGGGATGTCCAGGTCCGTGAACAGGTGCGGGGACGTGGAGTAGGTCTCCACCGGCTCGGGCCGGCCGAGCTCGAGGATCTTGTTGATCAGGCCCCACTTGGGCACGTCGTCCCAGTCGACGAAGGTGACCGCCGTGCCCTTCTTGCCGGCACGGCCCGTCCGGCCGATCCGGTGGACGTAGGTCTTCTCGTCCTCGGGGCACTGGTAGTTCACGACGTGGGTGACGTCGTCCACGTCGATGCCGCGGGCCGCGACGTCGGTGGCCACGAGCACGTCGACCTTGCCGTTGCGGAAGGCGCGCAGCGCCTGCTCGCGGGCGCCCTGCCCCAGGTCGCCGTGGATGGCGCCGGCGGCGAAGCCCCGGGAGGCCAGGTCGTCGGACACCTTCGCGGCGGTGCGCTTGGTGCGGGTGAACACGATGGTCAGACCGCGACCGCGCGCCTGGAGGATCCGCGCGAGCACCTCGACCTTGTCCATCGCGTGGGCGCGGTAGACGAACTGGGTCGTGTTCTTGACCGTCTGCCCGGCGTCGTCGGGCTCGGACGCCCGGATGTGCGTGGGCTGGGTCATGTAGCGCCGGGCCATCGCCACGACCGGGCCGGGCATGGTCGCCGAGAACAGCATCGTGTGCCGGCCCGCAGGGGTCAGGGACAGCAGCCGCTCGACGTCGGGCAGGAAGCCCAGGTCGAGCATCTCGTCGGCCTCGTCGAGGACGACGCCGCGGGCGTGGGCCAGCGTCAGGTGACCCTGCTGGGCGAGGTCGAGGAGGCGGCCGGGGGTCCCGACGACGACCTCCACCCCACGCTGCAGCGCCTCGACCTGCGGCTCGTAGGCGCGGCCGCCGTACACGGTGAGCACCCGGACGCTGCGCAGCGCGGACGCCTGCTCGAGGTCACCGGCCACCTGCACCGCGAGCTCGCGGGTGGGGACGACGACGAGGGCCTGCGGCTTGCCGGGCGCCTCCAGGGCGTCCCAGCCGTCCTCGCCGGGGCCGGCGACCCGCTGGAGCAGCGGCAGGCCGAAGCCGAGCGTCTTGCCGGTGCCGGTCTTGGCCTGGCCGATGATGTCGTGACCGGACAGGGCCACGGGCAGGGTCATCGCCTGGATGGGGAACGGGTGGGTGATGCCGGCCTTCGCCAGCGCCTCGACGAGGCGGGCGTCCACGCCGTAGTCGGCGAAGGTGCGCTCCGGCGGCACCTCGACGTCGTCGGCGGTGATGGTCTCCATGGCGCCGGCCTCGGCGCCGGCGGGGTCGACGGTCTCGTCCGTCGCGGCCGTGCTCTGGTCGGCCCTGGTCTCGTCGTGGGCAGTCGTCACTGAACGCCTCGTGCTTCTTCTCTGGCGGGGCCTCACGCCGGCTCCTGGAGCCGGCGGGCCGCACCGCGTCGGGTCGGCTGGCCGATCGGGCTACCGACCGGGCACACCGTGCGTACACCGCCAGACTACCTGCCGGGCACTCCCGCGCCGACCCGTCGGAGCGCGGACGGCGCCCGGCCGGGCGTGGCTACAGTGCCCGCATGAGCGCCGACGCGACCGCCGACGAGCCCGACACGGCCCCCGGGACCGGCCTGCCGGAGGGGGCGGCGCCCACCGCGGTGGTGGACCTCCTCGGTGCCCTGGCCTACGGGGAGCTGACGGCGTTCGTGCGGCTCGCCGCGGACGCGGAGCTCGCCCCGACGCTGCCGGAGAAGTCGGCGCTGGCGCGGTTCGCCGCGGCGGAGTTCGGCCACTACGAGCTGCTGGAGAGGCGGCTCCGCGAGATCGGTGCCGACCCCGAGCAGGCCATGCTGCCGTTCGTCGCCGCGGTCGACGCCTTCCACGACCGGACGGCGCCCAGCGACTGGCTGGAGGGACTGGTCAAGGCCTACGTCGGCGACGGCATCGCCACCGACTTCTACCGGGAGGTCGCGGCCTACGTCGACCCCGGCACCCGCGCCCTGGTGCACGACGTCCTCGACGAGCAGGGGCACGTGGAGCTCGTCGTCAGCGCGGTGCGCGCCGCGATCGCGGCCGACCCGCGGGTGGCCGGCCGGCTGGCGCTGTGGGGGCGGCGCCTCGTCGGGGAGGCGCTGAGCCAGGCGCAGCGGGTGGCGGCCGACCGCGACGGCCTGACCGAGCTGCTCGTGGGCGGCGCGGGCCAACCCGGTGCCGACCTGGCGGAGATCGGACGGATGTTCACCCGGCTGACGGACTCGCACACGGAGCGGATGCGGCGTCTCGGCCTGACGGCCTGACGGGCTCCACCGCGCACACCTGCTGAGGGCTCGGCACGCGGCCCCTGGACGCGCCGGAGGGCGGCCCCGGGACGGGACCGCCCTCCGCGCGGGTCGGGCGCCGCGTGCGCCCGGTGCTGCTCGGCTCAGTGCACGGCCTTGCGGCTGCCGCCGGCGCTGATGCGCTCGTAGGCGACGATGAGCAGCGCCGCGAGGGCCACGCTCACGATCCACCTCAGGATCGTGCTGTCGCTCGCGACGAGCCCCATGATCCAGTAGCCGAGGATCGCGCCGACGATGCCGAGGACGATGGTCAGCAGGACGTTGATGTTCTGCTTGCCCGGCAGGACGAGCCGGGCGAGGACGCCGATCACGGCGCCGAGGATGATGACCCCGATGACCGATCCGATCTCCATGGTGCTGCGCTCCTTCGCTGGTCGGTGGTGATCGAGATTCCCACCACCTGCGACGTCGCGCCAGCGGAACGGATCACCCGATCGGGTGACCGAGGAGCCGGCGGCGGGACCCGCCGTCCGGGGTCAGGAGACGCCGAAGCCGACCTTGCGGGTCTCCTCGACGCCGATCTCCACGTAGGCCAGCGACGCGGTCGGGACCAGCAGCACGCGGCCCTTGTCGTCGGTCAGCCGCAGGCTCGGCGCGCCACCGAGGGCGGCGTCCACGGCGGAGGCGACCTCGTCGGTCGTCATGGCCGACTCCAGCACGATCTCGCGGGCCACGTTCTGCACGCCGACCTTGATCTCCACGGGTAACCCCTCCACGTCCGTCGTCCTGGCCCGCCGTCCGGTGGGCCGTCGGGAGACGGCAATCTAACCCGCCGTCGGTCAGGCCCGGCCCTCGGCCTTGGGGAAGCCGCCGATGCCCCGCCAGGACAGCTGGGCGATCAACCGGGCCGCCTCGTCCCGGGGGATGCTGCGGCCGCTCTGCAGCCAGTACCGGGCGGTGACCTGCGCCATCCCGGCCAGGGCCATCCCGAGCAGCTCGGCCTCGGGGCGCTCCAGGCCGGCGTCCTCGGTGATGACGTCGGCGATGGCGTGCGCGCAGGAGCGCTCGACGGTGTCGACGCGCTCGCGGACGCCGTCGTCGTTGGTCAGGTCGGACTCGAAGACCAGCCGGAACGGCGCGTCCTCGCGGTCCACGAACCGGAAGTAGGCGGCGATCGTCGCCGCGACCCGCTGCTTGTTGTCCGTGGTGGACTCCAGGGCGGCGCGGACGTCGGCGAGGAGCTCGCCGATGTGCTGGTCGAGGATCGCCAGGTACAGGTCGAGCTTGCCGGGGAAGTGCTGGTAGAGCACCGGCTTGCTGACCCCCGCGCGCTCGGCGATCTCGTCCATCGCCGCGGAGTGGTAGCCGTTCTCGACGAAGACCTCCTGCGCTGCGGACAACAGCTGGGCCCGTCGTGCGCTGCGAGGCAGTCGCGCCCCCCGGGCCCGGGTGTCCTGAGTCGTCACGGTTCCTCCTCCGACGGGCCGGGTCGCGGCCCGATCGCGGTCGTGCCCGGCAGGTGCCGGTGCGCACCTGCGACCGCCCGGGCATCCTACGGTCCGGTAACCGGGGCCGCGTGACATGCTCGGAGGGTGGGAGCGCACCAGCGGACCCCCGGCGCGTCCCCTTCCCGACGGCCGGTGGGCACCGTCCGTCACGAGGGCCGTCACGAGGGCCGTCACGCCGCCCCCGGCCCGGTGCCGCTGAGGTGGCGACGCGGCCGCGTCCGGGCCGTCGCCGCGGGCGCCCTGGCGCTGGTGGTGCTCATCGGCTGGGCGGCGACGGGCACGGACCCGGTGAGTGCCACGCTGACCGCCCTGACCGGCCCGCCGGACGACGTCGCCGCCGCGCAGGCCCCCGGCCAGGACGAGGACGCCGTCGCCGTCCGCCCCGACCCCGGTGGTGACGCCGACGGTGCGACGGGCGCCCCGGGCGGTGACGACGCGCAGGTGGGCGGGGCCGCCCCGACGGCCGGGCCCGGGGCGTCCGACGCGGGTCCGGCGGACCAGGCGGGCGCCGGCCAGGACCCCGGCGCCTCGCCGTCGGTGGGCGCCGCCCCGACCGCGCCCCCGCCGTCCCCCGACCAGGTCGCCGGCGTGCTGGCCCGCGACGTCCCGCAGGTGGGCACCGGGCAGCTGGGCGTCGTCCCGGGTGCGGCGTCGGCGCCGGGGCAGGGCCGCACGTGGACGGTCCGGGTGCTCGTCGAGGGCGGGCTGCCCGCCGACGGGGCGGCGGTGGCGGACTTCGCCCTGGCCACGCTCAACGACCCGCGCGGCTGGGGCCGGGAGGGGCACACCTTCGCCCGCACGGACGGGGACGCGGACATCGACCTGGTGCTGGCCAGCCCCGACACCTCCGAGCGGATGTGCCGGCCGCTGCGGACCAACGGCACGCTGTCGTGCCGGGTCGGTCCCCGGGTCGTGCTGACGTGGTACCGGTGGGTGCACGGTCAGGAGGACTTCGGCGGGGACCTGACGCTGTACCGCCAGTACCTGGTGAACCACGAGGTCGGGCACGCCCTGGGGCACGGCCACCTGGGGTGCCCGGGGGCGGACCAGCTCGCGCCCGTGATGATGCAGCAGACGAAGGGGGTGCACCCGTGCGTGCCGAACGCGTGGCCGTACCCGTGACCGGGCCCGGTCGGGGGAGGGGGGCGGACCGGCCAGGACCGCTCGTGGAGCCGGCCGCGGCGCTCACGCCGCAGGAGGTCACCCGCTACTCGCGGCACCTGCTCCTGCCGGACGTCGGTGAGGTCGGGCAGCGGCGGCTGAAGAACGCCCGGGTGCTGGTCGTCGGCGCCGGTGGTCTGGGGGCCCCGTCGATCACGTACCTCGCCGCGGCCGGGGTCGGCACGATCGGCGTGGTGGACGACGACGTCGTGGACACCTCGAACCTCCAGCGGCAGGTCATCCACGGGGTGGCGGACGTGGGCCGGCCGAAGGTCCGCAGCGCCGCGGAGGCGGTCGCCGCGCTCAACCCGCTGGTGCGCGTCGTCGAGCACGACGAGCGGCTGACCGCGGACAACGCGCTCGACCTGGTCGGCGGGTACGACCTGGTGCTCGACGGCGCGGACAACTTCGGCACCCGCTACCTGGTCAGCGACGCCTGCGAGGTCCTCGACGTCCCCGAGGTGTGGGCGTCGGTGCTGCGCTTCGACGCGCAGGTCAGCGTGTTCTGGCGCCGGTACGGGCCGACGTACCGGGACCTCTTCCCCGAACCGCCCGCGCCGGGGACGGTCCCGTCGTGCGCCGAGGGCGGGGTGCTCGGCGCCATGGTCGGCACGGTCGGGTCGCTGATGGCCACCGAGGCCGTCAAGCTCGTCACGGGTGCCGGGGAGCCGCTGATCGGCCGGCTGCTCGTGCTCGACGCGCTCGGCACGACGTGGCGCGAGCTGCGGGTCCGGCCGACCCCGGGCCGGTCGCCGGTGACGTCGGTGGTCGACGTGGACGCCGCGTGCGCGGTGCCCGCCGCGGACGGCTCGGGCGGCGCCCTCCCCAGTGGCGGCGGCGCGCAGCAGGCCGTGCCCGAGGTCGGTGCCGCCGAGCTCGCCGCCCTGCTCGCGGAGCGCGACGCCGGCAGCCGGTCCTTCGTGCTCGTCGACGTCCGGACGGAGCAGGAGCGATCCGTGGTGTCCGTGCCCGGCGCCGTGCACGTCCCGCTGGACCGCGTGCTGGCCGGCGACGTCGACGGCCTCGCGCCCGGGGACGACGTCGTCCTGCACTGCAAGAGCGGCGGCAGGTCGGAGCAGGCGGGCCGGGCGCTGCTGGCCCGGGGGTTCCGCCGGGTCAGCCACCTGCGCGGAGGGGTCCTCGCCTGGGTGGACGAGGTCGACCCCACCCTGCCCAGGTACTGACGGAGCAGTCCGCGCCGTCCGGGCCGTCAGCCGAAGACGGCGTGACCGCGGGACAGCAGCACGAGCGACGTCGCGAGGTGCGCCAGGGTGCGACCGGTCTCGTCGTCGGCCGGCCAGACCGCGTTCTGCAGGCGCTGCACGTCGTCCCGGCCGACCAGGCCGAACCCACCCGCGTCGGCGAGGAGCAGAGCCGCGGCCGACGCTCGGCCGCCTGCGCCCGCGATGGTGTCGAACGCCGCGTCACGGACCTGCTGCGCGGCCGACGTCCGGGCCCGGAGGACCGGACGCCCGAGCCGGTCGCGCACGGTGGTCGCCCAGCCGAGCTCGGTGAGCACCTGCCCGGCTGCAGACGACGCGCGGCCCGCGACGCGCTCGCACAGGCGTGTGAAGTCACCGACCTGCCCCAGGGTCTCGACCACGGGCCCCGGGACGAGGGACGTGCGCCTGCTCGGCACCAGCTGGAACGTGGGCGTGCTCCCCGAGCCCAGGGTGAGCGCGCCGGCGACCTGCAGGTCCATCAGGCAGCCGGCGAGGACCACGCGCGCGACCTCCCCGGACGCCGGGCGGACACCGCTTCGAGCAGCGGCGACGACCGTGAGCGCCCGAAGGTGCACGCCGTGCTCGTCACCGACCACCGGCGTCCACCTCCACGCGCCTTCCCTCCCCGCACGGCACGTCGTCGCACCGCACCTCCCGTCACAGCATGACGCCTCGCGGAGCCTGCCGTGTGCGCCGCGCGCCGCACCGGCACCCGGGACTAGCCTCCGCACCGACGACGACGGTCCGGGGGTGTGCTGGTGGGAGCCGACGAGGCAGTCGTGCGGGACGCCGTGCCGGACGACGTGGCGGGTGTCTGCCGCTTCGGGCGGGAGCACGTGCCGCGGCACTACGCGCCGTTGATCGGGGCGGACGCGGCGCGCGAGCAGGTGACGCGCTGGTGGTCCGAGCCGGTGGTCGCCGCAGCCGTCGAGGCGGGTCTCGTCGTCGTCGCCGAGGACGCCGGCCGGGTGGTCGGGGTCGGCCAGCGCGGCCGGGCGGGGGAGGACCACGTCGTCTACAAGCTGTACGTCGCGCCCGGGTACCGCTCAGCCGGGCTCGGACCCCGGCTGGTCGACGCCCTCGTCCGCCGGCTGCCGGACGGGGTCGACCGCATCGGCGTCGAGCACGTCGCCGCCAACACCCGGGCCGCGGCGTTCTACGAGCGCGAGGGCTTCACCGTGGACCGGGTCGACCCGAGCCCGTCGGGTGACCCGGCGCGCGCCACCGTGTGGCGGTCCCGGCCCGTGGGCACCACGCGCCCGTAGGCGGCCCGCGCTGCCGCATGTCGCCGGCTGACGCCGTCCTACGGGTTCCGGGCCTCGGGTGCGGCCGCGTCGACCACCGTCACGTCGCCGACCGACGTGGTGACGTCGATCCGGTGCGTCGACGTCGGGTCCAGCGGCACGGTGGTCAGCCGCTCGCCCACGTCCGTGCGGACCCGCACGTCGTAGGCGGTGCCGTCGGCCGGGACGACCGCGCGCACGTCGCCGACGTCCGACACGAGCTCGACGTGGTCGGGTGCGGCGGCGAGCACGACGTCCAGGTCGCCGACGGAGCTGTGCGCCCGGACGGCCTCGGCGCGCAGGTCGGTGGCGCGCATGTTGCCGGTGTCGCTGCGCAGGTCGAGCTGGGACCACGAGCCGCTGACCCGCAGGTCCCCGACCGAGGTCACCGCCCGGGCCGCCAGGTCCGAGCCCGTCGGCACCCGGACGATCACGTCCACGGCGCAGTTGCCCCACGGCCCGCCCGGGCAGTCGCCGGTGACGCGCAGCTGGTCGCCCACGCGCCGCGCGGACGCGGACGGCTCCCGCCACGCGCCGTGGCGGCGCAGCTCCACCTGCACCTCGTCGAGGCCGCGCGTCTCCACGAGGCGGACGTCGCCGACCTCCACCTCGGCGTGGACGGACGACAGGCCGTCGGCGGCGACGTCGACCGTCTCCACGCTGGTGGTGCTGGCCAGCACGGTCGCCGCGGAGTACCCGCCACCCAGGACGAGGACGCCGGTGGTCGCGGCGCCGATGATCCGCAGCGCGATCTTGACGGGTGCGGGTGTGGTCACGACTCCCCCTGGGTGGCGTGGTCGAGGTAGCGCAGGACGGCGAGGACGCGCCGGTGGTCGTGCTCGGTCGGGGGCAGGTCGAGCTTGGCGAAGATGCTGGACACGTGCTTCTCGACGGCCCCCTCGGTGACGACCATCGCGGCGGCGATCGCCGTGTTGGTGCGGCCCTCCGCCATCAGCTGGAGCACCTCCCGCTCGCGCGGGGTGAGGCGCTCGAGCGGGTCGGAGCGTCGGGCCCGGGACAGCAGCTGGGAGACGACCTCCGGGTCCAGGGCGGTGCCTCCGGCGGCGACGCGGTGCAGGGACTCGGTGAACTCCCCGACGTCGGCGACGCGGTCCTTCAGCAGGTACCCGACGCCGCGCGTGCGGCCGGCGACGAGCTCGGTGGCGTAGTTCTCCTCGACGTACTGGCTCAGGACGAGCACGGCGACGTCCGGGTGCTGCTCGCGGACCACGAGCGCCGCGCGGACGCCCTCGTCGGTGAAGGTGGGGGGCATCCGGACGTCGACGACGACCAGGTCCGGCTCGTGCGCGGCCACCGAGCGCAGGAACGACTCGGCGTCACCGCACGCGTCCACGACGTCGAAGCCGGCGTCCGCGAGCAGCCGCAGCAGCCCCTCGCGCAGCAGCACAGAGTCCTCGGCGAGGACGACGCGCAGACGCGGCGCCGCGTCCGGCTGGGTGGTGGGGTCGGTCACGAGGTGCTCCCGGAGGTGGTGGGCTGGTGCGGTGCGGGGGGCTGCGGCGCGGGGGGCTGTACCGCGGTGGGCTGCGCTGCGGCGGGCGGAGGCGACGCCACCGGCCGCGTCGCGGCCCAGGGCATCCAGAGGGTCAGGCGGGTGGGCCCTCCCGGCGGGGAGTGGACGTCGAGCCGGCCGTCCACGGCCGCGACCCGGCGCTGCAGGCCCACCAGGCCGGTCCCGGCGCCGACGCGGGCGCCTCCCGCGCCGTTGTCGGTGACGTCGACGACCAGCGCGCCGCCGTCGTGGCGGACGTGCACCCCGGCCCGGGTGGCACGCGAGTGCTTGGCCACGTTGGTCAGCGCCTCGGAGACGCAGAAGTACGCGATCGCCTCCAGCGTCGGGGAGGGGCGGGCGGGCAGCCGCACGTCCACGGTGACCGGGACGGGGGAGCGGGCGGCGAGGGCGGACAGGGCGGCGTCCAGCCCGCGGTCGGTCAGCACCGGCGGGTGGATGCCGCGGGCGACCTGACGCATCTCGGTGATCGCCTCCTTGGCTGAGGAGTGCGCCTTGTCGATGAGCTCGCGCGCGCCGTCCGGGTCGGTGCCCAGGCGCTGGCGCGCCATCCCGAGGTCCATGGCGATGGCGACGAGGCGCTGCTGGGGGCCGTCGTGCAGGTCCCGCTCGATCCGGCGGCGCTCCAGCTCGACGGAGTCGACGGTGGCCTCGCGGGTGGCGGTGAGGGTGACCACGCGCTCGGACAGCGCGTCGATCTCCTCCGCGTGCCCGGCGCCGAGCAGCCAGCGGACGAGGGCGACGTCCACCCGCGACAGGGCCCAGGCGGTCAGCGGGACGACGACGAGGAGCCCGACCAGGCCGGAGAGGCTGGCGAACCACACCTCGGCCCCGGCGAGCTCGCGACCGCCGGGCAGCCGGGCGACCCACGGTTCGGGTAGCGCGGCCGCGTACAGCGGCAGGAGGGTGGCGGCGAGGCAGGCCGAGGCGGCCACGAGGACCGTCGTGCCCGCGACCGTGCCCCACACCGTCATCGCGGTGACGTGCAGCAGCGCCTTCCACGGCCGCCCGTTGACGACGTACCGGCGCCAGAAGGACGTCGTGTCGCGCGGCGCGGGCGGCGCCTCGACGTCCACGCCCACGAAGGCCGCCAGCCGGGCCCTCTCCAGGTAGCCGGCCAGGAACGCCATCAGCGCGGCCAGGGCGAGCAGCAGCAGCCCCGCACCGGCGACCGGTGTGGTGCCCACGCCGACGAGCGTGAGGACGACGACGGTCAGGTAGACGGGGACCAGCGCGAGGTCGACGACGAGCTGGCACACCGCGCCCCAGGCGACGGCGTACCGGCCCGGCCACGACCTGCGGCGGGGGACGGGTGGCTGGCTGCTGCTCACGGCGTCAACGGTAGGTCCGCGCCGGTGGGCGCCGTGATCCTGCGACCTGCCGAGCGCGGGCGGGGGGTGGCCCCACCCCGGGCCGGGGGAGACCCGCTGCGCGGGCGCTCGCGGGGACGTCGGGCCGTGAGCGTCAGGAGGTGGGCGTGACGCCGCACTCCTCGGCCAGCCGCGCGACCGCGCTCTCCGGCGGGGTGCCGTCGGTCCCCGCCACGTCCTCCAGCGCGTCCAGCAGACCGGACTCGACCCCGGCCGCCCGGGCCGCGTCCGAGAGCCCGCGGAGCACCTCCACGTCCCGCTGGGAGACCTGGCGGTCGCCGACGACCTGGCAGACCTGGTCGCGGACGGCGTCGACGGCCGCGGTGCTCGCGGCGTCGCCGGCGGCGGACGCCGCGTCGTCGGCGACCTGGCGCAGCGCGTCCTCGCCGCAGCCGGTGAGCAGGACGGCGGACAGCGCGACGGTGGCGAGCGCCGCGAGGGGGCGTGCGGGACGGAGGCGGTGGGCTGCGGTCACGCGGGGATGGTCGCACGCCGGGCCGCGGAGGCGCACCGCCTCTAGGGTGGCGGCGTGACGACCCCCGCGGTGACCGGCGAGCGCGAGCAGGTGGTGCTCCTCGGGCCGGACGACCAGCCCGTCGGCGTGGCCGACAAGGCCACGGTGCACGGTGCCGACACCCCGCTGCACCTGGCGTTCTCCTGCTACGTGACGGACGGCGGCGGCCGGGTGCTGATGACCCGGCGGGCCCTGTCCAAGCGCACGTGGCCCGGGGTGTGGACCAACGCGTGCTGCGGGCACCCGGCGCCGGGGGAGGACCCCGAGCAGGCCGTGGTGCGCAGGCTCGAGCAGGAGCTGGGCCTGGTCGTCACCGGCGTGGCGGCGCTGCTGCCGGACTTCCGGTACAGGGCGGTCGACGCGTCGGGCGTCGTGGAGAACGAGGTGTGCCCGGTGTGGTCGGCGCGCGTCGACGGGCCGACGGGCGCCGGCGGGGACGTCGGGCTGCGGCCGGACCCGGACGAGGTGGCGGAGCACGCCTGGCTCCCCTGGGAGTCCCTGGTGGCCGCCGTCGGGGCGGTGCCGTTCGCGCTGAGCCCGTGGTGCGTGCTGCAGGTGCGGCGGATGACCGAGCGCGGCCTGCGCCCCGGCACCTGACCGGACGGCGGGAGTGTTCGACGACTTCGCCGAGGCGGTGCTGGACGTCGTCCGGTCGATCCCGCCGGGACGCGTCCTGTCCTACGGGGACGTCGCGGAGTACCTCGGGGACGCCCCGGCCGGTGGGTACGGCGCCCGCGCAGTGGGCCGGGTGATGTCCACTCGCGGGGCCGGCGTCCCGTGGTGGCGGGTGCTGCGCGCCGACGGCAGCGTCGTGCCCGAGCTGGCGGCCAGGGCGCTGCCCCGCTACCTGGAGGAGGGCACGCCGCTGCGGCCCGGTCGCGACGACGTCGCGGACCTGCGGGTCGACATGGCGCGGGCGCGCTGGGACGGGTGAGCCCGTCCCGGGGGTGTCGGCCTGCTGTGGTGGACTCCTCCGCGTGACGACGACACCCGCGTTCCGGCTGGTCCGGCCCGCCCCCGCCGCCGGGGAGGTCGTCGACCTCGACGCCACCCAGCGCGCCGCGGTGGACCACCGCCGCGGCGACGGGCCGCTCGTCGTCCTGGGCGCCCCGGGGACGGGCAAGACGACGGTGCTGGTGGAGTCGGTCGTGGCCCGCGTGGACCGGGACGGGGTCGACCCGGGGGCGGTGCTGGTGCTCGCGCCGTCCCGCCGGGCCGCGGCGTCGCTGCGGGACAGGGTGACGGCGCGCCTGGGGCGCACCCTCACCGAGCCGGTGGCCCGCACCCCGCACGCGCTGGCCTTCGCGCTGCTGCGGCGGGCCGCGGTCGCGTCCGGGGAGCCGCCGCCCCGGCTGCTGTCCGGCCCGGAGCAGGACAGGGTCCTGGCGGACCTGCTCGCCGGCCACGACGCCGGCGTGGGACGCCGCCCGGACTGGCCGCCGTCGGTGCGTCCGGGGCTGGGGCTGCGCGGGTTCCGCGACGAGCTGCGCGACCTGCTGATGCGCGCGCTGGAGCGGGGGCTCGGGCCGGAGGACCTGGCGGACCTCGGCCGGCGGGAGGGCCGGCCGGAGTGGGTGGCCGCGGCGGACGTCCTCGCCGAGTACCTGGAGGTCACGGCCCTGTCCTCGCCGGGCGCGTACGACCCGGCGGCGATCCTGGACGCCGCGGCGGAGCTGCTGGCCGACGACCCCGAGCTGCTGGCCGCGGAGCGGTCCCGCTGGCAGCTCGTCGCGGTCGACGACCACCACGAGTCGGGGGAGGCCCTGGCCCGGGTGCTGGACCTGCTGCGCCCGCCGGGCAGCGACCTGCTGCTCACCGGCGACCCGGACCTGACGACGCAGACGTTCCGCGGCGCCGACCCCACGGTCCTGGCCGGGGCGGCGCGCCGGCACCGCGCGGCCGCGGGGGCGCCCGCGCGGGTGGTGCGGCTCGGGACGCGCTGGCGGCCGTCGCGCGCGGTGGACGCGGCGACCCGGCGGGTCGCGGCGACGGTCGGCACGGTGGGGGAGGTCGCGCACCGTGGGGCGGTGCTCCCCGACGACGCCCGTGAGGGGTCGGTGCGGGCCGACGTGCTGCGCTCGGCCACCCAGGAGGGCGCGTACGTGGCGCACGTGCTGAGGCAGGCGCATCTCGTCGACGGCCTGCCGTGGTCGCGGATGGCCGTCGTCGTCCGCTCGGCCGGCCGCACCGGCGCGTTGCGGCGGGCGCTGGCCGCCGCGGCGGTCCCGGTGGAGGTGCCGACCGCTGAGGTGCCGGTCCGCGACGAGCCCGCGGTGCGGCCGTTGCGCCTGGCGCTGCGCGTGGCCCTGCGACCCGAGGCGCTGGACGTCGACACCGCGGTCGAGCTGCTGACCTCGCCGGTCGGCGGGGCGGACGCGCTCGCGCTGCGCCGGCTGCGGCAACTTGGGGGACTGCACGCAGGAGGGGCAGCCGGTGTCGCACTCGCACGACGCGACGGCCCTCAGGGTCGCCCTCAGCCACGTGCCGGCCGCCTCCC
>NZ_BAAGTX010000013.1:0-130114 GCF_054781695.1 Thalassiella azotivora | reverse complement strand
CGGTCCAGCTCGGCGTAGGTCATGCCGTCGGCGCCCTCGAGGGCGTGCTTCTCGATGATGTCGGCCTGGGAGTAGGCGGTCAGCGGGCCGTCGACCGGCTCACCGGCGAACCACTGCGCGTCCTCGGCGACCGTGATCTTCTCGTCGGCCAGGGACGTCTGCACCATGCCCCAGGTCGCGGCGCCACCGATCGCCAGGATGATCCCGCCGACCACCACCAGGATGGCCAGGAGCCGGACGACGCCGGTGCTGTCGGTGGTGGTCGTGGTGGCGGTGCGGTCCATCGTGGCGCTCATGGCGGGGCTCCATGTCCTTCGTGGTGGTGATCGGCGTCCTCGCCGTTCACTGAGATCTTCGGGTGGACCGGGGGTCCCACCCACGTGCCGGACGGCCCCACCTCGCGGGACGTTGGTCCTCACCGGCCGCGTCGACGTCCGTAGGGTGGCGCCATGCCGACGTCCCCCCTGGACCTGCTCGCCGCCGACTCGCTGCTGGACGACGACGAGCGCGCCGTCCGGGACACGGTGCGCCGGTTCGTGGACGACCGGGTCCGCCCGCACGTCGCCGGGTGGTTCGAGGACGCCCGCCTGCCGGTGCGCGACCTGGCCCGCGAGCTCGGCGGTCTGGGCGTTATGGGCATGCACCTGGACGGGTACGGCTGCGCGGGGACGTCGGCGACCGCCTACGGGCTGGCCTGCGCCGAGCTGGAGGCCGGTGACTCCGGGCTGCGGAGCCTGGTGTCGGTGCAGGGGTCGCTGGCGATGTTCGCGATCCACCGCTACGGCTCCGAGGAGCAGAAGCAGGAGTGGTTGCCGCGGATGGCCGCCGGTGAGGCGATCGGCTGCTTCGGGCTGACCGAACCGGACGCCGGCTCCGACCCCGGCGCCATGCGCACCCGCGCCCGCCGGGACGGAGGCGACTGGGTCCTGGACGGCACGAAGATGTGGATCACCAACGGCTCTGTCGCCGACGTGGCGGTGGTGTGGGCGCGCACGGACGACGGCGTCCGCGGCTTCGCCGTGCCGACCGGCTCGCCGGGGTTCTCCGCCCCGGAGATCCCGCGCAAGCTGTCCCTGCGGGCGTCGGTCACCTCGGAGCTGGTGCTGGACGGCGTCCGCCTCCCCGACGCGGCGAGGCTGCCCGAGGCGGTGGGGCTGTCGGCACCGTTGTCGTGCCTGTCCGAGGCGCGCTTCGGCATCGTCTTCGGCGCCCTGGGGGCTGCGCGGGACTGCCTCTCGACCACCCTGGCCTACTGCGCTGAGCGAACGGTGTTCGACAAGCCGCTGGCGGCCTACCAGCTGACGCAGGCGAAGCTCGCGGACATGGCGGTCGAGCTGGGGAAGGGGTGGTTGCTGGCGCTGCACCTCGGCCGGCTGAAGGACACCGCCGGCCTGACGCCGGAGCAGGTGAGCGTCGGCAAGCTCAACAGCGTCCGCGAGTCGATCGCCATCGCCCGCGAGTGCCGGGCCGTGCTGGGAGCCGCCGGGATCACGCTCGACCACCCGGTGATGCGGCACGCGGTCAACCTCGAGTCGGTCCTCACCTACGAGGGCACGTCCGAGGTGCACCAGCTCGTGGTCGGCAAGGCGCTGACGGGGCACGCCGCCTTCCGCTGACCCGTCCCGCCGGGACGTCCTGCCCTGTTGCCGGCCGGGTCGCCCGTCGACCCTGGGATCGTGAGGGACGTCGTCCGAAGGCACCCGGCCACGGCCTTCGTACTGCTGGCCCTGGCCTGGTCATGGGCGTGGTGGGTGCCGATGGCCGTGCGCGGCGACGTCGTCCGCCCCGGCGTGGGATGGCCGGCGGCGGCGCTCGTCGTCCCGGTCGTGCTCGGCCGCGGCGCCCCGCCCTGGTCGGCGTTCGGCCGCTACCCGGGGCTGCCGGACGACGGCGCGGCGGCCGTCGTCGTCCTGGCCCTGCTCGTCAGCGGCTTCGGCGAGGAGACGGGTTGGCGGGGGTTCCTCGCGGACCGTCTGGGACGTGGGCACGACCTGCTCGGGACCGCCGTGCGCGTCTGGTTCCCGTGGACGCTGTGGCACCTGCCGCTGTTCGCCGTGTCGCAGTCCTTCGGTGACCTCGGCCCCCTCGGGGTCGCCGGGTGGGCGGTCGGCCTGCTGGCGGGCTCCGTGGTGCTCACGTAGGTGCACGCGGGCGCGCGGCGCCCTGGTGGTCGCTGCCTGGCACACGGCGTACAACCTCACCGCGGCGACGGAGGCCACGCGCGGTGAGGTCGCCGCGCTGAGCACCGTGCTCGTCATGGTCCTGGCGGGCGTGCTGGTCCGCCGGGACGCGGGTGGTCGGCCGGCGGTCCCCGCGGGGCGACGGTGACGCCACCGCGCGGGGACCGGCCGGTCGCGCCTCACGGAGCGGGTTCGGTGACCATCACCTCGGAGGCCTGGACGTAGACGTCGCCCTCGTAGGTGCCGATGACCGCGTCGTCGACGTCCTGCCCCACGAACGCCTCGGCCTCGCCGATCTCGAGGCTCTGGCGCACCTGGCCGTTGATCTCGACGTCCGCGGCCTCCTCGACGTCCGCGCTGCCGTCGTGCAGGACCAGCAGGGACTGGTTGGGGTCCTCCGCCTCGGAGACGGTGAACATGTACTCGGTGACCGTCTCGTCGACCTGGCCGGCGATGACGACCTCCTGGCCCTCGAACTCCTCCGGGTTCTCCAGCACCTCGGCCGTCTCCACGGCGGCGTCGTCCGGGTTGTCGTCCACGTCCTCGGGCTCGGAGCCGGTCTCCTCGTCGGCGGACTCCTCCTGGGTGACGTCGGTGGTGGTGTCCTCGGGTTCGTCGTCCCCGCAGCCGGTGAGGACGAGAGCGGCCGCGAGACCGACGGCGCCGGGCAGCGCGGCGGTGCGGACGTGGCGGCGGCTGGGGCGGTTCATGGGCGTCTCCTCCTGCTTGGTGGGTCGTGGTGGACGTCTCCACCGTGACCACGGGTCCGGCGACGCCGCGAGCGGTGCCGAGCACGGGGCGCTCGATCCGTTGCGTCTTCGTGACCCGCGGTTCTCCGGGGCGTGACGCACCTCCCAGGGGGCTCCCAGCCGACGTCCAGTCCCCTGGCTGGGTCGGCGGTCGCTGGGCCTGGTCCACGAGCACCCGGCGTGGCAGGCTGCGCGGTCGCGAGGTCTCCCGGGCGCGAGGATCCGAGGACCTGACCGACGAGCAGACCGAGGACCTGAGGAGGACCGTGGACGCCGACGTCGTCGTGGTGGGAGCCGGGCTGGCCGGGTTGGTGGCGGCCGCGGAGGCGGCGGACCGCGGCCGGCGCGTGGTCGTGCTCGACCAGGAGCCGGAGCAGTCCCTCGGCGGGCAGGCGTTCTGGTCCCTGGGAGGACTGTTCCTCATCGACTCGCCCGAGCAGCGGCGGATGGGTATCCGGGACTCCGCCGAGCTGGCCTGGCAGGACTGGACGGGCAGCGCCCACTTCGACCGGGAGGAGGACCACTGGCCACGGCAGTGGGCCCGCGCGTACGTCGACTTCGCGTGCGGTGAGAAGCGCGCGTGGCTGCGCTCCATGGGGCACCGCGTGTTCCCCGTCGTCGGCTGGGCCGAACGGGGCGACGGCCGCGCCGACGGGCACGGCAACTCCGTCCCGCGCTTCCACATCACCTGGGGCACCGGTCCCGGCGTGCTGGAGCCCTTCGTCAGGCGCGTGCGTGCCCACCGCGAGTCCGGGCGGGTCGAGCTGCGGTTCCGCCACCGGGTGGACGGTCTGGTGGTCACCGACGGGGTCGTCACCGGGGTGCAGGGTGCGGTCCTCGAGCCGAGCGACGTCGAACGAGGCAAGGCCTCCTCGCGCACCGTCGTCGGGGACTTCGAGGTCCGCGCCCAGGCCGTCGTCGTGACGTCCGGCGGGGTCGGGGGCGACCACGACCTGGTGCGGCGGATGTGGCCCGAGCGGCTCGGGACGCCGCCGCGGACCATGGTGGCCGGCGTCCCCGCGCACGTCGACGGCCGGATGCTGCGGATCACCTCCGAGGCCGGGGCGCGCATCATCAACCCCGACCGGATGTGGCACTACGTCGAGGGCCTGCGCAACTGGGACCCGGTGTGGGACAACCACGGCATCCGGATCCTGCCCGGCCCGTCGTCGCTGTGGCTGGACGCGACCGGACGCCGGCTCCCGGCGCCGTACCTGCCGGGTTTCGACACCCTCGGCACCCTGAGGTACCTGCGCGGCACCGGGTACGACCACTCGTGGTTCGTGCTGACGCAGAAGGTCATCGAGAAGGAGTTCGCCCTGTCCGGGTCGGAGCAGAACCCCGACCTGACCGGCAAGGACGTGAAGCTGCTGCTCAGCCGCGTGCGCGGTGGGCGCGCGGCGGGGCCGGTGGAGGCGTTCAAGGAGCACGGCGAGGACTTCGTCGTCGCCGACGACCTGGACACCCTCGTCGCGGGGATGAACCGGCTCGGGGACGGCGCTGTCGTCGACCCCGCCGAGCTGCGGCGGGTGGTCGAGGCGCGGGACCGGGAGCTGGACAACCCGTTCAGCAAGGACGTGCAGGTGACGTTCCTGCGCCAGCACCGTCGGCACCGGGGTGACCGGCTGATCCGGACGGCCGCCCCGCACAAGTTCCTCGACCCGCGCAACGGCCCGCTGATCGCCGTCCGGCTGCACGTGCTGACCCGCAAGACCCTCGGCGGGCTGGAGACGGACCTGCAGGGGCGGTGCCTGACGTCGTCCGGCGAGCCGCTGCCCGGCCTGTACGCGGCCGGTGAGGTCAGCGGCTTCGGCGGCGGGGGGATGATGGGCTACAACGCCCTCGAGGGCACCTTCCTCGGCGGCTGCCTGTTCTCGGGGCGGGTCGCTGGACGCGCTGCGGCAGAGGCGGTCCGAGCGTGAACGCCGCCGCGCGCCGCTGGATCGCCGTCCTCCTCGGACTGGGCCTCGGCCTCGCGCTGACCTACGTGGCGGAACCCGACGGGTCCGGGGCGCTGCTCTGGCTCGGGGTGGTGATCGGCGGCCTCGTGGCCGTCGGCATCGGCCCGGACCCGAGCGCCTGCTCCCGGTGCCGTGCGGACCTCGTCGAGAATGCGGACAGCGCGTCGGTGGACTGAGCTCCGGCCCGATCAGTCCGGCACGGCCAGCGGACGCACCGTCCTCGGGTCCGGGAGCTGCGGCGGGCCGGTGGACGGCTGCACGGTGAGCGTCACGCGGTACTCGACGTCGAGGCCGCCTTCTTCCCAGGTCGTCAGGGAGAGGACCAGCGTCAGCAGCCGGGTCGCGTCCACCTCGACCTGGACGAGTCCGCCCGCACGATCGAGGACCACCGTGGTGGGTAGCAGGGACTCGGCCAGCGGCGTCCGGGTGCCCTCGTCGAGTCGCTGGACCGGTGGGCCGAAGGCCGCGAGGTAGGGACCGGCGGGGACGCTCGACCCGTACCTGAACTCGGAACCTCCGGGGTCGTGGTCCAGCAGCCAGGCCTGGCGGCTGCGTTGCTCCAGGGCCGCCGCCGTCGCGGACGGGACCACGCCGTCGGGCAGGGCGCTGAGCCCTGGGACGTCGATGGTGCCGGGTGCGCTGTCGCCGACGTCGAACCACTCGCCCGCCGTCTGCCCCCAGCTCTCGGGCGCCTCGACCAGGCGCCGGCCGCCCCACCACCCGAGTCGTACCTCGCGCGTGGTGTCCGGGGCGACGACGGTGACGTCGACGGTCCCCGACGGTGGCTCGGTCGTGTAGCGGTACACGGCGGTCACCGTGCTGGTCTCACGTCCGGTCCTCGACGCCCGCACCTCGGTGAGGTCGTGGCCCCGCTGCGCCAGCGACTCCAACGCCCGCCCGACGGCGCCTGCCGGGTCGTCGGGGGCGTACCCGGCAGGCAGCTCGCCGGACGCCCGTGTCGGCGTGGACCGGGGTTCGGCGACGGGCGCCGGCTCCTAGCACCCGGCGAGCCCCGCGGTCAGGGCGAGGGCTGCGAGAGTCCGTGCGAGGCGTCGGGTCACGGCCGCGCAGAGTACCCACTCGCACGCTGGCTGCGGCCAGCCTCCGCGGACCGGCGGCCGGGTCGACGCGTGCTCTCAGCGCGAGCCGTCGGCGCACCGTGCAAGCAGGGGCCACAGCGCCCACACGTCGTCCTCGTCGTCGCCGTACCCCCGGGCGCTGAGGACGACGCCGACGAGGTCGCGCGACGGGTCGGCCCACGCCGTGGTGCCCGTGCCGCCGTCCCACCCGAAGGAGCCGGGACGCCGACCGGGCACGTCGTCGCCCACCACGACGCCGTTGTGCAGCGCCCACGCGAGCCCCGCGTCGAGCGTCCCGCCGCCGTCCCCGGTCACCCCGGGGTCGGTGGACGGCTGGGCCAGCAACCGCGCGGTGCCGGGGGTCAGCACCTGTCCGCCGCCGTCCGCCACGGCGCGCAACAGCGTCAGGACGTCGTCCGCGGTGGCGACCAGTCCGGCGGCGAGGGACTCGAAGGCGGGGGGCCGTGCGAAGACACCGTCCGCCGGGTCCATGACGGTGAAGGCGCCGCCCTCCGGCTGGTAGGACGGGCCGAGCGCGGACGGGTCGGTGTGGAAGGCGACCGAACGCAGTCCCAGCGGCCGCAGGACCCGTTCGTCGAGCAGCTCGCCGACCGTGCACCCGGTGCTGCGGCTGAGCAGGACCCCGAGGACGTCGCTGCTCGTGTGGTAGAGCCACGCGGCCCCCGGTTGCGCGGCGAGGGGGAGCGCCCCGAGCCGCGCCAGGTACTCGTCGGGTGCCACGGCGGGAGCGAACGGCCCGGGGGAGAGGCCCTGCTCGTTCATCGCCTGCGACAGCGGGCAGTCGGCCCAGACCCCACCGAACCCGGGGGTGCACGCCAGCAGGTCACCCACGGTGGCGTCCCGGCGTGCGGGGCGAGCGTCGTCCAGCGGGCCGTGCCGGCACACCAGGACCGACGGGTCGGTGAGCTCGGGCAACCAGCGCGTGAGCGGTGCGGAACGGTCCAGGTCCCCGGAGTCGAGCAGCGAGCCGGCGAGGACGGCGGCGAACAGCTTCGTCACGGACGCCAGCCGCCAGGGGGTCTGGGGCCGCACGGGACGCCCGCCGTCCAGGTCGAGGCACCCGCCGACGGCGTGGTGCACCCGTCCCGCGTGCCGGACGGCCAGGGCGTACCCGGGCAGCGCGCCCCGACTGACCCTCTCCTCGAGGACGTCGACGACGGGCGAGAAGCGGGCCACGGGTCCTCCTGGGGCTGGGGTCCCCTGGTCGACTCCGCCCGGACCGGGAAGTCATCGCCGCCCCGTTGCCGGGCACGTCCCAGGTCAGCGGTCGTCGCGGACGACGACCCCCTGCGCCACGACGACGGTGGGAGTCTCGAGCGTCGCCGGGTCCGACAGTGGGTCGCCATCCACCACGACGACGTCCGCCCGGTACCCACGGGCCAACCGGCCGACGGACCGCGACCACCCCAGCAGGTCAGCGGCGTACGTCGTCGCGCCGCGCAGCGCCTCGAGCGTGGGCAGGCCGGCCTCGGTGAGGAGCCTGACCTCCTTGCCGACCGGGTCGAGTGCCGTGTCGAAGGTGTCCGTGCCCGCGACGACGGTGACGCCCCGGGCGTGCGCCTCGCGGATCGCTGCCTGCAGGACCGGTAGGTACTGCCGTCCCCGGTCCGCGAGGACCGGGTCGGGGGAGTCGGCCAGGCCCGCGATCGCCGCCGTGGTCGGGGTGAAGCGGGTGCGCCTGCGCGCCATCTCGTCGAGGGTCGCGTCACCGACGAAGACACCGTGCTCGATGCTGCGGACGCCGGCCCGGACTGCGCCGTCGATGCCCTCCTCGCTGTAGGCGTGGCAGAGCACGCCCGCCCGACCCGCCGCGTGAACGACGGCGGACAGCTGCTCGCGGTCGTAGACCAGCTCGGTGGGGTCCTGCTCGGGCAGACCGGCGCGGGGGTTGGCCCGCGTCTTGACCACCGTCGCCCCGCGGGCCAGGTTCACCCGGGTGAGGTAGGCGAGGTCACGTGGTGAGCGCACGCCGTCCGGGAGCCCCACGAGCGGTGCGAGCGCGGGGTCGGCGAGGGCGCTGTCACCGAGCACCGGGCTGACGAACAGGCCCGCCGGCGCCATCCGCGGTGCGCGTCCGGGCGCCCACCGCGCCAGCTCGGCCAGGGCGACGTCCTGGTAGAACGACGACGACCCGCTGCGCACGGTCGTCGCCCCCGCCCGCACCACGCCGTCCGCGGCGGCCAGGGTGTTGAGGTGCACGTGCACGTCGACCAGGCCCGGCAGGACCCAGCGACCGGTCACGTCCAGCGTCCGGGCCTCACCGCCGAGCCGGCGCAGGACGCCGCGGACGGCGTCGCGCGACCCGGCGGCGGCGACCTCGCCGCGGACCAGCACCACGACGGCGTCCTCGGTGACGTCACCCGTGTGCGGGTCCAGCAGCGCCCCGCCCGCCAGCACCAGGGGCTCGACGGCAGGCGGCCGGCCGGGGTACCGGGGAGTGCGCCCGGGACCGTGACCCGGCCCGTCAGCTGCTGCGAAGGGCGCGCCGGCGACACCCGAGGCCGTGGCCCCGGCCAGGACGGCGGCGCCCGTCAGGACGTTGCGCCTCGAGACCGGCGGTGGGGACGGGACGGCGTCGTGGTCGTGCAGGCACATGCTGCCTCCCTGCTCGCGGGTTCCCGCCAGTGCAGCCCCGGGGTGGCAGGTCGACAACCCCGGCCGGCGGGCAGTCACCGGGCAGTTGGGGGACGCGCGGCGGCCGTGCAGGTGGCCCCACTCGGCGGGCGCCCGGTCGGCGGCTCTGGGACGGTGGGGGGATGAAGGGCATCATCCTGCTGCTCCTGGTCGTCTGGCTCGTCCTGGCCCTGCTCGGCACGCTCATCGAGGGGTTGTTCTGGCTCCTCGTCATCGGTGCGGTGCTGTTCGTCGCCACCGCGGCCTGGGGGTGGTTCCAGAGCAGGTCCTCAGCCCGCGGGTGAGCCTCGCCGGTTCAGTGACGCGCATGCTCCCGACGCGAAACTCGATGCAACGCGCCTCTGGTTACCCTTCAGGCTCGTGCCCTGGCGATCTCCAGCGAGATGACTGACAACACCCCGCGCGCTGGGCGGAAAGCGGCCCGGGCGCACCGAGCGCGTCACAGCGCCAGGACTGGGTCCTCGCGTCATCTGCTCTACGACCTCCACCCGCGGCTGGCGACGGTCCTCGCGTCCATCGCCGCCGTCCTCGCGGCGATGGCCACCTACGACGCACACACCACGTACACCGCCGCCCTGCGGATGGCAGCCTCCGGGGTCGTCGTCGAGGCAACCGTCACCGACGTCACCGGCGGCCGGTGGCCACGGCTCGAGGTGCGCTTCCCAGGTCCTGACGGCGACACCGTGAAGACCTTCACCACCAGGTTCTTTGAGCCCGAGGACAACGTATTGCGCGCCGGAGACCGCGTCGCGGTCATCTACGACCCAGTTGACCCGACCTACATCGTGGCGGAGAGCTGGGGCGCCGACACGTGGGACGCGGTCCCGGCGGGTCTGGCAGCCTCAGCAGCGACCGCCGGGGCCGCCATCTTGGCCAGTGCAGGGCTATCCAACTATCTCCGCAGGCGCAAAGAGTCACGCGCGTCGCGGACATAGCCGCCCAGTGCGCGGTGTCACGTCAAGTGGTGATTGCCGCGAGGGGCACGGAGCACTGGGTTCTGGGACCCTGCTCCATGGACGGGCGCACACCGCCCGGGGCCACACCGATTCCGCGGCACGCGCAGCACGCGCGGCCGGTAGGCTCGGCGGTTGAGTGAGGGGCACGTCAGGTCGTGCTCGCCCTCGGTCCGTCCCGATCGAAGCCCCCCCACTCGCCGGCATGGCGCAACTGGTAGCGCACCCGACTTGTAATCGGAAGGTTGCGGGTTCAAGTCCCGCTGCCGGCTCCCCGCACCGGTTCGCCGCCGTCGTGCGTCCTCCTCCCGCGTCGGGCGACTACCCGAACGGGCAGCCGAGTCGCCACGTCCTTGTTCGCGCCGCCACCCGTGCCTACCGTTGAGAGCATCCTCCGGGAGGCCGCCATGCGCCAGGTGATGCACCGCGACGAAGGCCCGACGCCTGCGCCCGAGCAGGTCGTCGAGCGACCGTCACGGGTGAGCGCCAGCACCACGGTCACGACCCAGGTCCTGGACCTCCAGCGGCACGCGGGCAACCAGGCGGTGGGTCGCCTGCTCGCCGGCTCCCCGCAGGCGCAGGGCGAGCACGCGCCGTCCCCCATCGGCTTCCCGCACCGACCCACGATCGAGGCGGCGACGGGCACGACCATCCCGGGCACCGCGGCCCTGGACGCCGAGGCCTGCCGGTCCAAGGGGGTGCCGGCCTTCACCGACGGCCTCACGACGTTCTTCGCGTCGGCGACGCCCCCGCTGGAGGTGGCCGCCCACGAGTCGGCGCACCAGCTCCAGCACGCCGGCCTCACCCACGACCTCGGGTTGGGGGCGGAGGGCCACGCGCACGCCGTCGCCGTGAGCGTCCGCGCGGGGTCCCCGGCCTCGGGTCTGCTCGGGCGGTCCGGCGCGCGGGTCGCGCCGGCGTCCAGGAGCTACACGGTGATCCCGGAGGCCGACCAGGTCGCCTCGGGGCAGTGGCACGTCGGGGGCAGGGCGAAGGTCGGCGACCAGGGCCGGACCGTCACCACCGACGCCGACACCCACGCGCTGTACGCGGACCCGGCGCTGATCGTCGAGTCCAACGCGGTGCTCGCGGCCAAGAAGTCCGGGGTCCGACTCAGGCCGGGCGGTGCCGGACCCAGCGGGCTGGCACCCGACGGCAGCGGGTCCAAGTCCACGGTGAAGGCCACGTACAAGATCCTCTCGGACGAGGACAACGAGGAGTTCTACGCCGACTGCGGGTACTCCGCGCGCGAGGTGCAGGGGCCCTGGGGCACCGACACCGCCCCCAGGGGCCAGTTCACGGACGCCGCGGGCAACCGCCAGGAGACGGCCGCCAGCAAGAACCCCGCCCACTACCGCGACGAGATCTTCGTCCGGGGTGGGCTCGGGTCGACGGGGCCGGCCGCGCACGCCGCGTACAACGCCCTGAGTCCCGCCGACAAGGACGCCTTCGACAAGAAGCACGGCATCAACCGCTACGCGGCGCCGGGGGTGGGCGAGGCGTTCACCCGACGCCGCGACGACGAGCTCGGTGGGACGGGCTTCAACTTCCACTGGGGCGGCGTGGTGATGGTCGCCGGGGGCGACCGCATCACCTTCGAGAACTACACGAAGGGTGAGGGCTACACCGCGAAGGACGAGCACTGGTACTTCGCGACGTACGGCCCGCCGTCCAAGCCGGGGCAGACGTGGCACGACCAGTGGGAGAGCGTCGGCGGGCCGGGCAAGGGGACGACGATCGCCGCGGCGACGTCGCCCGACCCCACGCCGTTCATCGCGTCGTCCGCGGCCCTGACCACCGCGAAGGCCATCGAGCGCTACCGCGCCACGGCCCACCAGGCGGAGAAGATGGCCCTGGAGGCGGAGATCCGCACCCGCTGGGTCAAGGTGACGGTGGAGGTGGTGTCGGCCCAGGAGGGCACGGACGAGGTCTACGTGACGTGCGCGCACGCCGGGCGGACGGCGCGGACCGGCGAGATGGAGATGGGCTCCGGGGACGTGAACACCTTCTGGATCTCGCTGGACAAGCTGTTCCCCATCAACGGGAAGATCACGGTGAAGGTCTACGACAGCGACACGTTCTCCGACGACGACATCTCGCACCTGGGCTTCGACGCGCCGTACACGCCGGTGAGCGACAACCGGCCCTGGGACGACGCGGAGTACCACACGACCGTGGAGTTCGACCGGTGACCGCGACGTGCACGTCGATGGCCGAGTGCGCCGCGCACGACGGCGAGACGGTCGAGGTCGTCGGCACCTACCGGGTGTGGGACCCCCTGCCGTTCCGGGCGGCCAGCCAGCCGCCCGCCCAGCAGGTCGTGATCGAGCTCGACGGCGAGGAGGGGCCGTACCTCGGCGCCTGGGGGTACGACGACCACTTCCGTCCGCTGGACGAGATCGCGCGACTCGACGGCCGGCGGGTCAGGGTGGCCGGCACGTTCCTGAGCGCGATGCCGCCGCACCCGAGCGACCCGCCGGAGGCGGCGAGCATGGCCGGGCCGTGCATCCACCCGGTGGAGTCGGTCCTCGCCGTCGACTGACGTCGCCGAGTGACGTCGGGCGCTCAGGCGGGCGCGTGCCCGAGCGGCGTCATCCGGCCGACGAGCTCGGCCGCCCACGCAGCGGCGCGCTCGCGCTCGCCGGGTCGCAGCTGCCCCTCGTCGCCCTCGACGATGAACCCCTCCGGTTCGGCGACCGGCTCGTAGCCGTGGCGGTGCAGCCGGTGCGCGATGCCTCGCGCCGCACCACCGACCGGTCCGCCGGCCCCCCGGGTGTCGAACGCCGCACCGTGGTGCCCCTTGGTCGCCTTGGGCAGCTGGTGGAACCAGTCGCGCAGCCCCGGCCCCTCGAGGTCGGGCTCGAGGCCGTGGCCCTGGTGGTGCCCCTCGCCGTGGGCCGCCTTCTCCTCGATCGACACGGCGATCTTCCGGCTCACCGAGGACGGCATCCCTCGCATGTGCGTGGGGGCGCCGACGACGAGCAGGTCGGGTGAACCGAGCCGGTCCGCGGTCGCCTCACTCACCCTCAGGCACACGACCCGGGCGTCCGGGCGGGCCCTCCTCACCCCCTCCGCGACGGCGTCCGCGACGTCGTGCGTCATCCCGAACATGCTCTCGTACACCACGGCCACGTCCATGGTCGCCTCCCCGCGATCCCTCCCCTCCGATCCGACCCGTCCACTGTCCGCCGGCCGGCGCGAGCACGGCCAGGGGCGCAGGTCTGCGCCGGCTCGCCGCCCGACGTGCGAGAACCCGACCACGGAGCGGCGCCGGCACCGACGGGGT
Source organism: Thalassiella azotivora (assembly GCF_054781695.1). Classification (NCBI taxonomy): domain Bacteria; kingdom Bacillati; phylum Actinomycetota; class Actinomycetes; order Kineosporiales; family Kineosporiaceae; genus Thalassiella; species Thalassiella azotivora. Next base: position 117,251 of record NZ_BAAGTX010000013.1, on the reverse strand, counting down.
GCGGTGATGAAGATTCCGTGAAGCGTCGTCGTGCCGCTGGTGCTCCTGCGAGCACGGGGTATGGGGTCGCCTGATGACCTCCGACACGGCGGGCGCGAGCTCGTGAGCGCAGCGGTCGCGCTGCTCGCTGCCGCCGCCGCGCTGGTGGCCGGCGTCTACGGCGCCGGCGCCGCGCTGCGTGTCGCCAGAGGGCCTCAGGTCGTCCTGCCGTTCGAGTCCGGCACGCCTCCGACCCAGCACGCCGTCTCCCGGTTCCACGTCCGCTGGTACGCCGTCACCGTCGTCTTCCTCGCGTTCGACATGGAGATGGTCTTCATGTACCCGTGGGCCGTCGTGGTCGCCGACATGGGCGCGTCCGCCGTCGCGGAGATGTTCGGCTTCCTCGCCCTCCTCTTCGTCGGGGTGGTCTACGCCTGGCGGGAGGGGGCCCTGCGGTGGAGCTGAGGCGACGGTTGTCGCGGTGGGCGCTGGGCCGACCCTCCGTGCTGCTGGTCGACGCGCCGGGGTCGCGACTGCTGCGCTGGGCGGCCGAGGCCGCGCTTGACCACCGCGGCTGGAGGTTCGCGTCGTCGGCGGCCGACGCGGACGTCGTCCTCGTCCTCGGCCACCCGGGACCCGGCCTCTCGACCGCGGTGGGCCTGCTGTGGACCCAGGTCCCCGGGCCGCGGCTGCTGCTGCGGGTGCCGGACGTCGACGGGCTCGGGACGGCGCTGGACGCCGCCGTCCCCGGGTTGTCGGCCTGGGACGCCGGCGCGGACGCCGAGCAGGACCAGGACCCGTGGCGCGCGGCGCCCGACCGGGGCGACGACCCCGGCGGGATGGACCACGGGGGGATGGACCACGGGGGGATGGACCACGGGGGGATGGACCACGGGGGGATGGACCACGGGGGGATGGACCACGGGGGGATGGACCACGGCGGGATGGACCACGGCGGGATGGACCACGGCGGGATGGACGTCGCGGGGCTGGCGATGGCGGGCACGGCACCCGACCGCGACGGCCTCGAGCTGGACGAGCTCGTGGTCGCCCTCGGCCCGTGGCTCCCGGCCTGGCCGACGGGCCTCGTGGTCGAGGGGCACTGGCAGGGGGACGTCCTGACCCGGCCGCACGCCACCTGGGTCGACCACGACCCCGAGGGCACCTCGACCAGCGACGCGAGCGCGGACGACGTCCCCGTCGAGGCGGTCGCGCTGGACGTGCTGCAGCGGACGGCGACCGTGGCCGGCTGGCCGAGCGCTGCCCGCAGCGCCCGGCGGGCACGAGACGCCGTGGTGGCCGGCGAACCCGGTGCCCCCGCTCTCGCGGAGCGGGTCACGGCCCGGGTCGGCGGGTCCCGGCTGCTCGCCTGGTCGGCCCGGGGTGCCGGCGTCGCCCCTGACGGCACGGACGCCGCCGACCGCGTGCGGCGCTGGAGCGCCGTCGTCCGCGACGGGGGGCAGCCGCCGTCAACGGACCTGGCGTCGCTCGGCCGCCTCCTCGAGGGGTGCGAGCTGGCGGCGGCCCGGCTCGTGGTGGCGGGATTCGACCTGCGTCCGGGAACAGCCCGGGACGCCTCGCACCGCGCGGGCTCCCACCACCGCGTGGACGGGGGGCTGCACGGTGGATGACGTGCGCGGCGGCGCGGTCCTGGGGACCTCCCCCGAGGCATGGGGTCTGGCCCCCGCGGTCGCCCTCGTGCTGGCGGCCGCCGTGGCGCTCGGCGCGACGACCGTCGTGGCGGACTCGCTGGCGCGCGGGAGCGGCGCGACGGCGCCGGCGCGCGAGGCCGCGCGGCTGCTGCTCACCCAGCCGCGCCGCACCCTGCGTCCCGACGTGCTGCTGCTGCGCGTCGGTGTGGTCGCCGTGCCGGTCCTCGCGCTCCTGGCGGTCGCGGTCGTCCCCGTCGGTGGCCGCACGCTGGTCTCCACCAGCGCGGACCTGGTGTGGTTCAACGCCGCCGAGGCGCTGCTGTGGGCGGCGGTGTGGCTCGTCGGCTGGGGGCCCAACGCCTTCCACTCGCTCGTCGGCGCCTACCGGTTCCTGGCGCAGGGCCTGGCGTACGAGCTGCCGCTGATGTTCACCATCATCACCGCGGGTGTCGCGGCCGGCTCGCTGCGGACCACCGACGTGGTGGCGGCGCAGGGCGAGGGGTGGTTCGTCGTCACCATGCCGGTCGCGTTCGTCGTCTTCATGGTGTGCAGCGCCGCGTTCGCGTTCTGGGGACCGTTCGCCGCTCCCGGCGCCGTCGACGCGGCCGGCGGCGTCCTGTCCGACCTGTCGGGCGCCGACCGGCTCCTCGTGCACCTGGGCCGGTACGTCTTCCTCGGGGCGGCGGCCGCGATGGGGGCCGCCCTGTTCCTCGGCGGTGGGGACGGGCCGTGGTGGCCCGGACCGGTGTGGCACGTGCTGAAGACGCTCGCGGTGCTGGCGGCTCTGGTCCTGCTCGGGCACCGGGTCCCGCTGGTGCGCCCGGACCGGTTCGTGGAGGTGGCGTGGATGGTGCTCGTGCCCGCGACCATCCTGCAGGCGCTCGTGGTCTCCGTCCTCGCCCTGTCGGGGGTGTACTGATGGAGCCGTCGACCCTGCTGCTCGGTGCGCTCGGGCTGCTCGCCGTGGTGCTCGGGGCGCTGGTGTTCGTCGTCGACTCCATGGCCAGGGCCACGTTCGCCCTGCTGGGGTCGTTCCTCGCCGTGGCGGGGATGCTCCTCGTGCTGGACCTGCCCTACCTGGCGCTGGTCACGGCGCTGATGATGACCATCGAGATGGCGATCATGGTCGTCTTCATGATCATGTTCATGATGAACCCGGCCGGGCTGATGCCGATGACCATGGTGCACAACACCTGGGGCTCGGCCGCGGTCGGCGGCGGGACGTTCGCCGTCCTCACGTGGGGGATCTGGACCGTCGACTGGCCGCCGCCGCGCACCGACGTCCCCGCGGACAGCACCATGCAGCTCGGCGAGGCCCTGATGGGGTCCCACATGCTCGTGATGATCGTGGTGGGCGTCGCCCTGCTGGCCACCATGGTCGCCGGCACGATGCTGACGACCTCCCGCGGCCGGTACGACCGCCTCGGTCCCGACCTGGACCGCCGCCGGCCGGACGACCCCGTCCCCGGGGGGCTGCCGCGATGACCCTCCAGGTGGTGCTCACCGTCGCGGCCGCCCTCGTCGGCGTCGGGCTCTTCGGTGCGCTGTCCCAGCAGTCCGTCGTGATGGTGATGATGGGGCTGGAGCTCGTGGTCAACGGCGTCATGCTGGCCGGCGGCGCCTGCTGGTACTTCCTCAGCCCCCAGGTGCCGGACGCCCAGGTGCTCGTCGTCGTCGCCCTCGTCCTGATGGCGGTGGAGATGGCCATGGGCTTCGCGGCGGTCGTCGCCATCTACCGGGTGCGCCAGGTCGACGTCGTCGACTCCGCGACGGAGCTGAGCGGGTGACCGCCGCCCTCGCCCTCCTGGTGCTGCTGCCCGCCCTGGGTGGCGCCCTGCTGCTGCTCGCGGGACACCGCGCCGACCGGGTGGCCGGTGGTGTCGCCGTCGGCGTGGCCGCGGTGTGCGTCCCCCTCGCGGTCGCGGTCGCGGTGGGGCGCCCGGCGCTCACCGCCCGGTACCTCGCGCTGGTGGACGGCGGACACCTCGGGCTCGCCGTCGACGGCCTGTCCGCGGTGATGGTGACGACGGTGTCCGCCGTGGGCCTCGCGGTGCTGGTGTTCGCGCTCGCCGACATGGCCGAGGACGCCGCCCGCGCCCGGTTCTCCGGCTTCATGCTGCTGTTCCTGGGGGCCATGCTCGTCACCGTCACCGCGACCACGCTGCCGACGCTCCTGCTGTCCTGGGAGGTGATGGGGGCCACCTCCTACGCACTCATCGCGCTGCGCTGGCGAGAGGCCGCGACGGTGCCCGCAGCGACCACGGCCTTCCTCACCACGCGCGCCGGCGACCTGGGCCTGTACGTCGCGGCGGGCGCCGCGCTCGCCGGCGCCGGCACCCTGTCGCTCGACGGCGTGGAACGCGCGACCGGGGGGTGGCTGCACGTCGCCGCGGCCGGGGTGCTCGTCACCGCCCTGGGCAAGTCCGCGCAGCTGCCGTTCTCGGCGTGGCTGTCCGCCGCGATGCACGGTCCCAGTGCGGTCAGCGCCCTGCTCCACTCGGCCACGATGGTCGCCGCGGGCGGCTACCTGCTGCTGCGGCTCGAACCCCTCCTGCGCGAGGCCGGGTGGGCGGCGCCCGTCACCGCCTGGGCCGGGGCGCTCACGGCCCTCGTCCTCGGCGCGGTCGCCCTCGCCCAGAGCGACCTCAAGCAGCTGCTGGCGGCCAGCACCGCCGCGCAGATCGGGTTCGTCGTCCTCGCCGCGGGGGTGGGCGGCACGGCGGGCGGCACCGCGCACCTCGTCGCGCACGCCGCCGTCAAGGCCGCGTTGTTCGTCGTCGCCGGCGCCTGGCTCGGCGCGTTCGGCACCAAGCGCCTCGCGGCGCTGCGTGGCGCCGCCCGGCGCACGCCGGGGACGGGTGCCGCGTTCGTCGTCGCCGCGCTGAGCCTCGGCGGGCTGCCGCCGCTCGCGCTGTGGGCCACCAAGGACGAGGTGCTGGCGTCCGTGGACGACGTCGGGCTGCGGCTCGTCGCGCTGGCGGCGGCGGCGCTGTCGGCGGCCTACGCGGCCAAGCTCCTGGCGGTGGCCACCGCCCCCGCGTCCCACGCCGAGCCGCTCGACGACGAGCGCCGGGGGACGCGGCGCGTGCCGCGGACGAGCACGGCGGTGGCCGCGGTGCTGGCCGGTGCGGCGGTGGCGCTCGCCGCGGTCGCGCTGCCGCCGGTCGCCGCCTGGACGAAGAGGCTGCTCGGCGTCCCCGCGGAGGCCTCGCCGGCACCGGCCGAGCTGGTCCTGTCGGGGGTCCTGGCGCTCGCCGTGACGGCCACCGTGCTGGCCCGGCCCGGGGCGCTGGCGCGGCTCGAGGGGACGGTCCTGCACGGCTGGCTGGGCCTGCCCGGCCTGCTGTCCGGCAGCCCGGCGCCGGTGCTCGCGCGGTGGGCGAGGTGGTGCGACGAGGCGGTCGTCGACCGCGTCGTGACCGCCGTCCCCGCCTCCGTCCGGGCTGGGGCCGCGGTCCTGTCGCGGGTCGGCGAGCGCGGTCTCGACGGTGTCGTCACCGGAGCGGCGCGCGGCGCCGAGGCGCTCGCGCGCGCGGTGACCAGCGTCGACGTGGGACGCGTCGACGGCGCGGTCCGGTCGCTCGCGCGCGGCCTCGGCGCCGCGGGTTCCGCTGCCCGGCGCCCGCAGACCGGCCTGCTGCACCAGTACTACGCCATGTCGGTCGCGGGCCTCGGCCTGCTGCTCCTGCTGCTCCTGGTCGGAAGGTGAGGTCCCCGTGCTGCTGACCGTCGTCGTCCTGCTGCCGGCGCTCGTCGCCGCGCTGCTGCTGGCGCTGCCCGCCGCCGAACGCGCCGCCACGTCGCTGTGGGTGGGCGTCACCGCGCTCGAGCTGGCCCTGGTGGCGTGGGTGTGGTGGCGCTACGACCCGGCGGACGGGATCGCCTTCGACGTGCGCACGCGGTGGATCGACACCGTGGACGCCGGCTACCACGTGGGCGTCGACGGCCTGTCCCTGCCGCTCATCGCCCTGACGAACGTGCTCTTCCTCGGCACGGCGGTGTGGTCCCTGCGCGAGCAGCACCGGCCGCGGGTCTACACCGCCCTGTTCCTCTTCCTGCAGACGACGGTGCTGGGGACGTTCGCCGCCCTCGACCTCATCCTCTTCTTCGTCTTCTTCGACCTGTCGATCGTCGGGATGTACTTCGTGATCGCCGGGTGGGGCCACGGCGACCGCCAACGCAGCGCCCTGAAGTTCTTCCTCTACACCTTCCTCGGGTCGCTCGTCCTGCTCGTCGGGTTCATCGGCCTGTTCCTCGGCTCGGACGAACGCACCTTCGACATGGTGGAGCTGACCCGCGAACCCCCGCTGCAGGACTCGCCCGTCGCCGGGTCGCTCGTCCTGCTGGCGATCGTCGTGGGGTTGGCGGTGAAGACGCCGACCTTCCCGTTCCACACGTGGCTGCCGGACGCCCACACCGACGCCCCCGCCGCCGGTTCGGCGGTCCTCGCGGGCGTCCTGCTCAAGCTGGGCACCTACGGCTTCGTGCGGATCGCGATGCCGATGCTGCCGTCCGCGTGGCAGCGCTGGGCCCTCGTCATCGTCGTCCTGGGCGTCGTCAGCGTGGTGTGGGGGGCGCTGGTCGCCCTCGCCCAGACCGACGCCAAGCGGATGATCGCCTACACCTCGGTCAACCACATGGGGTACGTCGTGCTGGGGCTGGGGGCGGCCGGGATGACCGGCACGGCCGACGCCGCCGCGCGCGAGGTGGCGACCGCCGGCGCGATCGTCCAGATGGTCAGCCACGGGCTGCTCACGGGGGCCCTGTTCCTGCTCGCCGGCTTCCTGTGGTCCCGTGGAGGGACGTACGAGTTCAGCCGGTGGGGCGGGCTGGGTGCCGTGTCGCCGCGGTTCGCGGCGCTCTTCGTCCTGGCAGCCTTCGGCTCCCTGGGCCTGCCCGGGCTGTCCGGCTTCGTCGCGGAGTTCCAGGTCTTCACCGGCGCCCTGCAGGCGGTGCCCGTGCCGACGGTCGTCGCGGTCACCGGCATCCTGGTGACGGCCGGCCTGTTCCTGCTCGCGATCCGCCGTCTGCTGGCGGGGGAGCGTCTCCTGCCGGCGCCGTACCCCGGCGGCGCCGGCGCGGACCTGCGCGCCCACGAGACGGTGCCGGTCGTCCTGCTCCTCGCGCTGTCCGTCCTCATCGGCCTCGTCCCGGGTCCGCTGCTGGACCTCGTCGAGCCCGCCGCCGTCGCCGCCGTGGACCTGGTGTCCCGGTGAGCGGTGGTCCCACCCAGGAGGAGTGGGCCACCCTCCTGCCCGAGATGCTGCTCCTCGCCGGAGCCGTGTGCGGTCTGCTCCTGGGCCTGTGGACGCCGCAGCGCCGGCAGGGCCGGGTCGCGGTGGTGGCCGGGGTCGCGCTCCTGGCCAGCGGTGCCGCCGCGGTCGCCGGGGACGACCGCGTCGTGTTCGACGGGGTGTGGACCGTGGACGCCACCACCCGCGTCGTCCGGCTGGGCGTCGTCGTCGCCACCGCCGGGTTCGTGGCGCTCGCCCGGGCCAGGTTCTCCGGGCACCGGCGGGAGACCGAGGCCTACGTCCTCGCGCTCCTGGGCGCGGTCGGCGCGAACGCGCTCGCGGCGGCGAGCGACCTGCTGCTCCTCGTGGCCGCGTACCTGGTGGCCAGCGTCCCCCTGTACGCCCTCGTCGGGTTCGTCCAGGACGCGCGAGGCGCCGAGGCGACGCTGAAGTACTACCTGATGGGTGCGCTGTCGGGGGTCGTCCTGCTCGTCGGCGTCGCGACGCTCCTGCTGGCGACGGGCAGCACGGGGTACGCGGAGGTGCGCGCGGCGGCACCGACCGCGCCATCGGCCGTCGTCGCGGTGGGGGTGCTGGGGGTGCTCACCGGCGTGCTGTTCAAGGCCGGCGCCGTTCCCGTGCACTTCTGGGTGCCCGACGTGACCGCAGGCACGGCGCCCGCGGTCGCGGCGTACGTCACCACGGTGCCGAAGCTGGGAGCGGTGGCCGCAGCCTTCCGGCTGCTGGCCGACCCGCTGTCGGGGTCGCCGGTGGACGTGGTGCTCGTCGTCGCCGTCGTCGCCACCGCCAGCATGACGCTCGGCAACCTCGCGGCCTTCCGCCAGCAGGAGCTGCTCCGGCTGCTCGCGTACTCGACGGTCAGCCAGGTCGGCTACCTCCTGATGGCGGTGGCCGTCGCCGCCCGGTCCCAGATCGCCGAGCCGTCCCTGGTGACCTACCTGGTCGCCTACGCGGTCACGAACGTCGCCGCCTTCTCGGCTGCCGCCACCTTCCCGGGCGCGCGGACGCTGGGCGAGTGGACGACGACGGCCACCCGCCACCCGTGGGTGGTGGTGAGCCTGGTCGTCGCGCTGCTGGGACTGGTGGGCACACCCCCCACCGCGGTCTTCGTCGGCAAGCTCGCGGTCTTCACGGCCGCGGGGGACGGCGGGCTGGGGTGGCTGGTCGTGGTGGGGGCGCTCAACACCGTCGCCAGCCTCTTCTACTACCTGCGGTGGATCGCCCCGGCCGCCCGCGCCGTGACGGACCGCTCCCCCGGGGTCGCGGGGCAGCGACCCCGCACGGCGGGCCCGGCCGAGGGGGTGCTGCACGTGGGTGCCGTCGCGACCGTGGTCGTGGGCCTCGTCGCCGGTCTCCTCGTGGGGACCGGGGCCGTGCTCTGACGGGGCTGGTCCTCGCCGGTGAAGGTTCGCTGAAGGTCCTCGCGCGGCGCACGCCGACCGCAGCGGGGACCGCCCGACGGGTCATCATGGCTGCATGCAGGACGGCGACCGCGGGGCAGCACCCGTTCCGGCGGTCCAGCGGGCGCTGGTGGTGGAGGACGAGCGGACGCTCGCCGGCCTGGTGGCGACGTACCTCGAGCGCGCGGGCCTCGAGGTCGAGCAGGTGCACGACGGCGTCGAGGCCGTAGCGCGGGCGCGCGAGGTCGACCCGGACGTCGTGGTCCTCGACCTCGGGCTACCCGGTCTCGACGGCGTCGAGGTGTGCCGCCGGCTGCGGACCTTCTCCGACTGCTACGTCGTCATGCTCACCGCCCGCGCCGACGAGGTCGACACCCTGGTCGGGCTGTCCGTCGGGGCGGACGACTACGTCTCCAAGCCGTTCAGCGTGCGGGAGCTGGTGGCCCGGGTGCAGGCCATGATGCGACGCCCCCGGGCCACCGGGACGAGGGTCCCGCCGCCGGAGGAGCCGGCGAGGGTCTTCGGTGAGCTGGTGATCGACCCCGCCGGTCGCGAGGTCCGGGTCGACGGCCGGCCGGTCCCCCTGACGCGGACGGAGTTCGACGTGCTCGAGGCGCTGTCCGCCCGGCCGCGCCTGGCCTTCACCCGGCGACGGCTGATCGAGGCGGTCTGGGGCGAGAACTGGGTGGGGGACGAGCACCTCGTCGACGTCCACGTGGGTCACCTGCGGCGCAAGCTCGGCGACGACGCGACGGCGCCGCGCTTCATCCGCACCGTGCGCGGAATCGGCTACCGGATGGGCGACGGCCACGAGTCCGCGGGCACCTCGACGGTGTCGTCGTGAGCCGCCCCGGCCGGGCCGCCCCGCGCCTGGCGACCCGCCTGCTGGTCGCCATGGCGCTGGTGGTGCTCGCGGGGGTGCTGACGGCCTGGCTGGTGGCGGCGGTCGTCGGACCCCCGCTGTTCCACGAGCACCTCGAGCGGGCCGCCCGCGAGGACGGCGACGTCCTGCTCCACGCCGAGGAGGCGTTCCGCTCCGCGGCAGTCCTCTCGTTCTCGGTCGCGCTGCTGGCCGCGCTGGTCGCCGCCCTGGTGGTGAGCATCTACGTCACCCGCCGCGTCGGTCGCTCGGTGGATGCGGTGGCCCGCGTCGCGCAGGAGGTGGCGGGTGGCCGGTACGACGCGCGCGTCCCCGCTGCCGACCTGGGCCCGGAGTTCGACGCGCTGGCCGGGTCCTTCAACGAGATGGCCGGTCGGCTGGGATCGGTCGAGACCACCCGCCGCCGCCTGCTGTCGGACCTCGCGCACGAGCTGCGGACCCCGGTGGCCACCCTCGACGCGTACCTGGAGGCCCTGGAGGACGGGGTGGTGCGGCTGGGTCCGGAGGCCGTGGCCGCGATGAGGGACCAGACCCACCGGCTCGCGACGCTGGCCCGCGACGTCGCCGCCGTGTCCAACGCCGAGGAGCACCTGCTGTCGCTGGAGCTCGCCGACGTCCGGGTCGACGACCTGGTCACCCGTGCCGTGTCCGTCCACCGGCCCGCCTTTGCGGCGCGCCACGTCGACCTGGCGGCCGACGTCCACGAGCCGCTCCCGCCGCTGCGGGCCGACCCGGAGCGCCTGGGGCAGGTGCTCGGGAACCTGCTCGACAACGCGCTGCGGCACACGCCTGCCGGTGGATCCGTCGTCGTGCGGGCTGCGCCGGTGGGCGAGGGCGCCGAGATCGCCGTGCGCGACACCGGGACGGGCATCGCGGCCGAGCACCTGCCGCACGTCTTCGAGCGCCTCTACCGGGCGGACGCGGCACGGGACCGGCTGCACGGTGGGGCGGGCATCGGCCTGGCGATCGTCCGGGCGGTCGTGGAGCTGCACGGGGGGCGCGTCGTGGCGGAGAGCCTCGGCGAGGGCCGTGGGACGACGGTCCGGGTGTGGTTGCCGGTGGCGCCGGTCGGGGTCTGAGCCGACCCGCGCCACCGGGCGCTCACAGCTCGCCGAGCAGCGCCTCCATCTCCTCGATCTCCGCCTGCTGGCTGTCGATGATCGTGCGCGCGAGCTCGACCGCCTCGGGGTGCCGGCCCTGCTCCAGCTCGGTCTCCGCCATCACCAGCGCACCCCGGTGGTGCATGATCATCTGCTGCAGGAAGAGCCGGGACGCGTCGTCGCCGTCGGCGTCCCCGAGCGCCATCATGTCCTCCGCGCTCATCATCCCGCCGCCGCCGTGGCCCATCGCGGAGTGGTCCATCCCGGTGAGGTCGGAGGTGTCCGGGACCTCGGCGCCCCACTCCTCCAGCCAGTTGGTCATCCGGTCGATCTCCGGGCCCTGGGCGACCTTGATCGCCTCGGCGAGCGCCAGCACGCGCTCGTCGACGCCGTCCTTGCCCAGCACCACGTCGCTCATCTCGATCGCCTGGGCGTGGTGCGGGATCATCCCCTGGGCGAAGGCGACGTCGGCCTCTGCGTGGTCAGCGGTGCCGGCGTCCCCGGCGTCCTGGGTCTGCGTGGTCGACGCCTCTGGTGCGGTACCGGCGTCCTCGCCGTCCCCGCAGGCGCTCAGGACGACCGAGCCGAGGAGGGCGACGGCGACGAGCGCGCTGCGGCGCGGGACGGTGCGGCGCGGGACGGTGCGGCGTGGGACGGACATGGAGCTCCTCCGGGAGACGGGGACGGTCGACGTCCCCACCGTGCCCGGGACGTACCGGGACGACCGTGGTCGAACGGTCAAGATCGGATGAAGTCGGCGTCATGCCGACGTGCCGTCACCCCGGCCCGACCGCGCGACCGGGCCGACTCAGCTCCTCGACCAGCGCCCGGTGCGTGGCCACGTCGATCTCGCCGCTCGCCAGGCGCCGGTCCAGCACCTCCCGGGCGCTGGGCTCGCCGCGCTCCGGCCAACCCGGGCCACCGGGCGCCACCCGGGTCACGGCCCACACCACGACGCCGATGAGCAGCGCGAGCACCAGGACGTTGCCGATCATCATCGCCCACCCGGCGCCACCGCCGTACCAACCCATCACGGCAACCACCACCTCCGGTCCGGCTCCAGCGTCGTCGCGACCGACGGAGGCCACCCAGCGCATCGGGTCAAGATCTGATGAAGCCTGCCCCCGTCCGTGGTCGCACCCGTCGGGTGTGATTACCGTCACGCCCGACCGTCAAAAGCGGTCGTCCCCCACAGATGGGAAACCACCATGCGCACACGTGCACGAGCGACGGCGCTCGCGCTCGCCACGAGTCTGGTCGTCGCACCCGGGATCGCCTCGGCGCACCCGGACCACGCCGGCGGGGGCCGGGAGCAGTTCCCTGGAGAAGGTGTCGTCGACGGCGGCGACAAGCAGCACGACGGGGACGAGGGCCACCTCGCGCCGCTGCAGGAGAACGTCACGGTCGTCGGCAAGGGCGGGGTCACGAACCCCAGCGGCGACGGGACGACCGGGCGGGTCGCCGACGTCTACGCGTACGGCGACTACGCCTACCTGACGGCGTTCCGCGAGCCGACCTGCGAGGCCACCGGCGTGCACGTCATGGACATCTCCGACCTGAGCGCCCCGGTCGAGCTGACCGAGGCGTTCATCCCGACGAGCCCCGGCTCGTACGTCGGCGAGGGCATCCAGGTCATCGAGATCGGTGGCCGGGACGTCCTGATCCACCAGAACGAGACCTGCCCCGGCGCGGCGCCGGAGCCCGGGACGTCCGGCGGCATCAGCCTCTGGGACGTCACCGACCCCACCGCCGCGGAGCCGCTCGCCCTGCACGCCGGTGACAAGGACGGCGGCCCGACCGCGAACACCGTGCACAGCATGTACGCCTGGTCGAGCCACAAGGACAAGAAGACCTACGTCGTCCTCGTCGACAACGAGGAGACCGCCGACGTCGACATCATGGACATCACCGACCCGGCGAACCCGGTGATGGTCAACGACACCCTCGACCTGGTGGAGCTCTTCGGCGTCGACCAGGACTCGCCGGCCAACCTCACGTCGATCTTCAGCCACGACATGACGGTCGTTCGCGTCGGCGCGCGCTACGTCATGACGATGAACTACTGGGACGGCGGCTACGTCCTGCTCGACGTCACCGACCCCCGTCCGGGCCAGGTCACGGTGATCGCGGAGAGCGACTACGCCGAGCTGGACGAGGAGCGGCTCGCACGTGGTCACGAGATCTCCCCGGAGGGCAACGCGCACCAGTCCGAGCTGTCGCCCAACCGCAAGTACCTGATCGGCACGGACGAGGACTTCAACCCCTACCGGGTGACGGCCACCATCACCAGCGGCCCCTACGCGGGCACCGAGTACGTCGCGGTGCAGGCGAGCGGCACGCCCGCGATCACCGAGGGCACGACGATCAGCGGCGAGCCCACGTCCGTCGGGCTGGCCTGCGAGCCCCTGCCCGCCGGGTCCGGCGTGGCCCTCGTCGAGCGCGGCGCCTGCACGTTCCAGACGAAGCTCGAGAACATCACGGCGGCCGGGTACGAGGCCGGCATCGTGTTCAACAACGCCGCCGGTTGCGACGGCCTGGTCTCGATGGCCGCCGAGGGCGACGTGCCGTTCGTGTTCGTCAGCCGGACGACGGGCCTGCAGCTGCTCGGCGCGCAGGACCTCGCGTGCGAGACCGCCACGCCCGCCCGGGACACGGCGGCCGCCACCACCATCGAGGCGGTCTTCGACGGCTGGGGTTACGTGCGCCTCTTCGAGACGGACGTCCCGCGCCACCCCAAGCACGGTGAGGGGTCGATCACCCAGATCGACACCTACGCCGTCGAGGAGTCGCAGGACCCGGCGTTCGCGACCGGCTACGGCGACCTGTCGGTGCACGAGGTGGCGATCGACCCGCGCAAGCCGCTGGCGTACCTGTCGTACTACGCCGCGGGCCTGCGGGTCGTGCAGTACGGGAGGAACGGCATGACGGAGGTGGGGGCCTTCATCGACGAGGGAGGCAACAACTTCTGGGGCGTCGAGACGTACCAGCGTGACGGCCAGACGTACGTCCTGGCCAGTGACCGCGACTTCGGGCTCTACGTCTTCCAGTACACGCCGTAGGCGCGTGCCGCCGGCCCGGTCCCCCGTCCGCTGGGCGGGGGACCGAGCCGGTCTACCCGCGCCCCGGGGCGTCATTCCAATGATCCACGGAATGTCGTAGGGTTGGCCCGTGGTGATCGACGGTCGTGGGGAGCGCGCTCCCGTGGTGGACGTGGTGCCGGTGGTCGACACCGGCCTGGGCAACTCGGCGTACCTCGTCGACCTCGGGGACGGCGGCGCGCTCGCGGTCGACGTCAGCCGCGACCTGCGGGCCGTCCGGCGGGAGTCCGCCGCCCGGGGGTTGACGATCCGGTTCGTCGCGGACACGCACCTGCACGCGGACTTCCTGACCGGGGCGCTCGACCTGGCGGACCACGGCGCCCAGGTGGTCGCCTCCGCCGGCGGCGACCGCCGCTACCCGCACCTCGCGCTGCGCGACGGCGACGACCTCGACCTCGGTGGGCTGACGCTGCGCGCGCTGTCCACCCCGGGCCACACCCACGAGCACGTCGCGTACGCCCTGCTCGACGGTGGGCGGACCCTCGGCGTCTTCACCGGCGGTTCCCTGCTCGTCGGCTCCGCCGCGCGCACCGACCTGGTGTCGCCGGACCGGACGGAGGAGCTCGCCCGGGCGCAGTACCGCTCGCTGCGGCGCCTGGCGATCCTGGACGACGACGTCGCGGTGTGGCCGACCCACGGCGCGGGGTCGTTCTGCTCCGCGCCCCCCGGCGCCGAGCGCACCTCGACCATCGGTACCGAGCGGGCCACCAACGCCCTGCTGGGGGCGGCGACCGAGGACGCGTTCGTCGCGGCGCTGCTCGGCGGGCTGGGGACGTACCCCCCGTACTTCGACCGGCTGCCGGAGCTCAACCGCCGGGGCCCCGCGCCCGGTCACCCGGCGTCCCTGCCTCCCCTCGGCGTCGAGCAGGTCGCCACCCTGCAGGCCGACGACGCCTGGGTCGTCGACGTCCGGCCCGTCGACCGGTTCGCCGAGGGGCACCTGCCTGGGGCCGTGTCGATCCCGCTGCGCGACGCCTTCGCGACCTGGCTCGGGTGGCTCGTCCCCGCCGACCGGCCGCTGGTCGTCGTCCGCGACACCGACCAGGACCCGGACGAGATCCGTTGGCAGGCGCACAAGATCGGCCACGACTGGGTCGTCGGCGAGCTGGCCGGGGGCGTCCCTGCCTGGGTGGCCAGCGGCCGGCCCGCGCCCACGCTCCCGCTCGTCCTCCCGCAGGACGCCGCGGGCGCGACCGTCGTCGACGTCCGCCAGGCGGCCGAGTTCGCCGCCGGGCACGTCCCCGGTGCACTGCACCACGAGCTGGGCGCGCTCCCCGACGCGGCGGACGCGCTGCCGGCGGGGCCGCTCCTCGTGGTGTGCGGGCACGGTGAGCGCGCGATGACCGGAGCCAGCCTGCTCGCCCGAGCCGGTCGACATCAGGTGTCCGTCCTCGACGGGGGACCCGGGGACGTGGCGCGGGCGACGGGCCGGCGGCTGGTGGGCGGACCGTGACCGGCGACCGACCCGTCGCGGGTCCGGCGCCGGCCCGCCGGCCCGCCACCCCGCGCTGGGACTGCGTGCCAACGCGGCGCAGTTCACGCTGCTCGTCGCTGTCAACGCGCTCGTCGGGGGGATGCTCGGCCAGGAGCGCACGGTGCTGCCGCTGCTGGCGGAGTCGGAGTTCGGGCTGGTCGCCTACACCGCCGTCGTGACGTACGTGCTGGCGTTCGGGCTCGCGAAGGCCGCGACCAACTACGTCGCCGGCACCTGGTCGGACCGCTACGGCCGCAAGCCGGTCCTCGTCGCCGGGTGGTTGGTCGCGGTTCCCGTGCCGTTGCTGCTCATCTGGGCACCGTCCTGGACGTGGGTCGTGGTCGCCAACGTCCTGCTCGGCGTCAGCCAGGGCCTGACGTGGTCGACGACGGTGATCATGAAGATCGACCTCGTCGGCCCCCACCGGCGCGGCACCGCGATGGGTCTCAACGAGGCCGCCGGGTACGTCGCCGTCGCGCTCACCGCCCTCGCCACCGGCTACCTCGCCGAGGCCCACGGACTGCGCCCGGCCCCCTTCCTGCTCGGGGTCGCCTTCGCCGCACTGGGCCTCGGCCTGTCGACGCTGGCCGTGCGCGAGACGCGCGACCACGCCCACCTGGAGGCCGCCGGGCACGTCGCCCGCGACGACGGCCGCCACGACCACCTGCACGAGCGGCTGACCGACCGGGAGGTGCTGGTCCAGACCACCCTCCGGGAGCCGGCGCTGTCGTCCGCCAGCCAGGCGGGTCTCGTCAACAACCTCAACGACGGCCTGGCCTGGGGGCTGTTGCCCGTCCTCTTCGCGGCCGCCGGGACGTCGGTCGCGCGGATCGGCGTCCTCGCCGCCATCTACCCGCTGGTGTGGGGGCTCGGCCAGCTGGTCACCGGGACGCTGTCGGACCGGGTGGGCCGCAAGTGGCTCATCGCCGGCGGGATGTGGGTGCAGGCCGTCGGGCTGGCACTCACGGCCCTCGGCGACGGCTTCACGGAGTGGGTGGTCGCCGCCGTGCTGCTCGGCGCCGGGACGGCGATGGTCTACCCGACGCTCCTGGCCGCCGTCGGCGACGTGGCCCATCCCACCTGGCGCGCGCGGGCGGTCGGCGTCTACCGGCTGTGGCGGGACGGCGGGTTCGCCGTCGGCGCGCTGGTCGCCGGCGCCGTCGCCGACCTGCTGGGGATCCGCGCCGCGGTGTGGGTCGTGGCCGGGCTGACCGCCGTGTCGGGTGCCGTCGTCGCCGTCAGGATGTACGAGACGCTGCACCGGCCCGCCGCGCGGCGACCCGCCGCGGCTCCGGCCGACGACGAGACCCCAGGAGGAACCGATGGGTGACCGTGCCGCCAAGGACGCCCTGCTCACCGAGTTTGCCGTCGTCGGCAAGGCGCTCGGTGCCCCGGCCCGCCTCGAGCTGCTGGACCTGCTCGCGCAGGGGCCCCGCAGCGTCGACGACCTCGCCGGCGCCGCGGACCTCGGGCTGTCGACCTGCTCCGCGCACCTGCAGCGGCTCGCTGCGGCCGGGCTGGTCACCGCCCGCCGCGACGGCAAGCGGATCTGGTACTCCCTCGCCGGGGACGACGTCGCGGCGCTCCTGCTCTCGCTGCGGTCCGTGGCGCAGCGGCACCGGGCCCAGACGGAGACCGCGCGCCGCGGGTACCTCGGCGACGACGAGGTCGAGGAGGTGGACGTCGACCAGCTGCTGGCCCGAGCCCGCGCCGGCGACGTGGTCGTCCTCGACGTCCGCCCGCGGCCCGAGTACCTCGCCGGGCACCTGCCCGGGGCGGTCAACGTCCCCGTGGACGAGATCGAGGACCGCCTGGCCGAGCTGCCGGCTGACCGCGAGGTCGTCGCGTACTGCCGGGGCGCCTACTGCGTGATGGCGCACGACGCCGTCCGGGTGCTCCGCAGCCACGGCCGGACGGCGCGGCGTGCCACCGATGGGGTACTGGAGTGGCGGGTCGCCGGGGTGCCCGTCGAGGCCGGCGCCGCCTGAGCCCTGCTGGTCCCTTCCGCGCGGGTGGTCCGCGGCGCACACTGGTCGTGACGGGGGCTCCGCACGACGGAGGGGCCTGTGATGAGCGACCGGACCGAGACGCCGGCCGAGGTCTACGACCGGTTGTTCCTGCCCGCCATGGCGGGACCCTGGGCGGTCCGCGTGGCCGATGCCGCGCGACCGGCTCCGGGCGACCGGGTGCTGGATGTCGCGTGCGGCACGGGCGCCGTCGTGGTCGAGACGCTGCGACGCGTCGGCGACCCGGCGCTCCTCGCGGGGATCGACCTCAGCCCGGACATGCTGGCCGTCGCCTGGCGCAAGCTCGCCGGCGTCGACCTGCGCGAAGGGCACGCCGAGTCGCTGCCGTTCGAGGACGGGTCGTTCGACGTCGTCACCTGCCAGTTCGGCCTGATGTTCTTCGACGACCGGGGGGCGGCTCTGCGGGAGGCGCACCGGGTGCTGCGACCCGGGGGCCGCATCGTGGTGGCGGTCTGGGACCGGTTGGAGCGCACCCCCGGCTACACGGCGCTCACCGACCTGGTCGAACGGCACCTCGGGTCCGCCGCTGCGGACCCCGTCCGGGCCGCCTTCGCGCTGGGGGACCCCGACGCCGTCGTGTCGCTGCTCACCGGTGCCGGGTTCGCGTCCGTCGACGCCCGGTCCGTGGACGCCACGGCGTGCTTCCCCTCCGTGCGGACGTGGGTCGAGGCCGAGGTGAGGGGCTGGATCGGCGGCGAGTTCGGCGAGGCCGAGTACACCGCGCTGCTCGAGGACGCGCAGCGGGTGCTGTCGCCCTACCGCCAGGGCGACGGGACCGTCGAGTTCGACCTGCCGGCGGTCCTCGCGACGGCCGTCCGGCCCTGACCCGCCGCCGGACTCCGCGACGGGCGGCAACACCGTGAGCGGTCCGCAGGACTTCTACGACGGGCTCGCCGAGGACTACGACGTCCTCTTCGGCGACTGGTGGGCCGCAGCCGAGTGGCACGGCGACGTCGTCGGCCGGCTGCTCGCGGAGCGGGGAGTCGCCCCGCCCGCGTCGGTGCTCGACTGCACGTGCGGGATCGGGACGCAGGCGCTGCCGCTGGCCGGGCTCGGCTACCAGGTGACCGGGGCGGACCTGAGCCCTCGCGCCGTGGCCCGCGCCCGTGTCGAGGCGGACCGCCGGGGCCTGCGGGTGCGCCTCGCGGTCGCCGACGTCCGCGAGGTCGGTGAGGTCCTGGCGGAGCGTTTCGACGCCATCGTCTCGTGCGACAACGCGTTGCCCCACCTCCTCACCGACCTCGACCTGCGCCGCGCCCTGTCCGGCATCCGCCGCTGCCTGCGCGCCGGCGGCCTGCTCCTCGTGTCGCTGCGCGACTACGACGCCCTCTCCCGCGAGCGACCCGACGGGACGCCGCTGCGCCTGCACGGCGAGCCCGGCAGGCGACGCGGCGCGGCGCAGGCCTGGGTGTGGTCGGGCGACGGCGACCGGGTGGACATCACGCTCGTCGTCCTCCAGGAGGACGGTGGCGCCTGGCGCGCGACCGCGCACGCGACGACGTACCGGGCGCTGCGCCGGGCCGACCTGACCTCGGCGCTCGCCGACTGCGGCTTCGACGGCGTCGAGTGGCTCACCCCGGCGGAGAGCGGCTACTACCAACCGGTCGTCACCGCCCGTGCGGTCTGAGGCAACCGGATCAGTCGCGCACCGCCACGCCGAGCGAGTCCGCACCGAGGACCCTCGGTGACTTCTCCTCGTAGAACACGTCGACGTCGACGACACCGAAACCGGCCTCCTGCAGCATCTGCACCGGTCGCCGGGTCAGGTGGCAGCCGCCGGCGACCCGCTTCTGCAGCGGCTCCAACCGGTTCTGCCACGTCCGGACCGACTCGTCCGGTGCCAGCCCGTGCTCGACGAAGTGCAGGGTCGCCCCCGGCCGCAGCACGCGGTGCAGCTCCGCCAGCGCCGCGCCGGCGTCCGGGATCGTGCACAGCGTCCACGTCGACAGCGCCGCGTCGAACGACGCGTCGGGGAACGGCAGGGCCTGGCCGTCCAGGCCCGCCCGCGTCACCGGCACCCGGGAGCGGGCGACGCGCTCGGCGGCAAGGCGCCAGGCCAGGTCGGACGGCTCGACCGCGGCCACGGACGTGACGCCGTCCGGGTAGTGCGGGACGTTGAGGCCCGAACCGAAGCCGATCTCGACCACCTCGCCGGCCAGGCCCTCGCAGGTCCGTCGGCGCAGAGCGGTCACCGGCTCCGTCCCGCAGACCCTGTCCACGAGGCGGGGCAGCACGTGCTCCCGGTACCAGCCCATCGTGTCTCCGCCGTCCACTCTGCCATCGTCATGGCGGGTCCGGTAGCCGTCGGGCCCCCGGTCAGGAACGGAGAAGCCGCCGGCGGGTCCGGACCCCTAGCGTCTGGAGTCGGCCCGGTCGGACGGATCCGGTCCGGGTGTCCGGGCGCGGTGCTTGGATCGGACCGGTCAGTTCCGCCGGGCCGTCCGGTCTGACCCGGTGGTGGGCGACGGTGCGGTGCGACGGAGGAGAGACGGATGAGCACGAGGACCCGAGGACAGGCGGACGCGCGTGGCGGGGCGACGGTGCACGTCGCCGACACCCACGACCTCATCCGGGTCCAGGGTGCCCGGGAGAACAACCTCAAGGACGTCGACCTGGAGCTGCCCAAGCGCCGTCTCACCGTCTTCACCGGGGTGTCGGGGTCCGGCAAGAGCTCGCTGGTGTTCGCGACGATCGCCGCCGAGTCCCAGCGGATGATCAACGAGACGTACAGCACCTTCGTGCAGGGCTTCATGCCGACGATGGCCCGTCCGGACGTCGACGCGCTCGACGGCCTGACGACGGCGATCATCGTCGACCAGGAGCGGATGGGCGCCAACCCGCGGTCCACGGTCGGCACCGTCACCGACGCGAACGCCATGCTGCGGATGCTGTTCAGCCGCCTCGGCGAACCGCGCATCGGCCCTCCGAACGCCTACTCCTTCAACATCCCCACCGTGCGCGCCAGCGGCGCGATCACCGTGGAGCGCGGCGCCAAGACGAAGGCGGAGAAGGCCACCTTCACCCGGCTCGGTGGCATGTGCCCCCGCTGCGAGGGCAGGGGCGAGGTCAACGACGTCGACCTGACGGCGGTCTTCGACGAGACGAAGTCGCTGAACGAGGGCGCCCTGCTCGTGCCGGGGTACTCGATGGACGGCTGGTACGGGCGGATCTTCGCTGGCAGCGGCTTCTTCGACATGGACAAGCCGATCAGGCGGTTCACGAAGAGGGAGCTGCACGACCTCCTCTACCGCGAGCCGACCAAGGTCAAGGCCGAGGGCATCAACGTCACGTTCGAGGGCGTGCTGACCAAGATCCAGAAGTCCATGCTGTCGCGGGACCTCGACAGCCTCCAGCCGCACGTGCGCGCCTTCGTGGAGCGGGCCGCCACGTTCACCACCTGCCCCGACTGCGACGGCACCCGGCTCGCGCCCGAGGCCCTGTCCTCGAGGATCCGCGGCAGGAACATCGCCGACCTGTGCGCGATGCAGATCAGCGACCTGGCCGAGTGGGTGCGGGATCTCGACGAACCGTCCGTCGCGCCGCTGCTGGCCGGCCTGCAGCACCTGCTGGACGCGTTCACCGACATCGGACTCGGGTACCTGTCCCTGGAACGGCCCTCGGGCAGCCTGTCGGGTGGTGAGGCGCAGCGCACCAAGATGATCCGCCACCTCGGGTCCTCGCTCACCGACGTCACCTACGTCTTCGACGAGCCGACGATCGGCCTGCACCCGCACGACATCCAGCGGATGAACGAGACGCTGCTGCGGCTGCGGGACAAGGGCAACACGGTCCTCGTCGTCGAGCACAAGCCGGAGTCCATCGCGATCGCCGACCACGTCGTCGACCTCGGTCCCGGTGCCGGCAGCGCCGGCGGTCAGGTCGTCTTCCAGGGCACGGTCGACGGACTGCGCGCCAGCGACACGCTCACCGGCCGGCACCTCGACGACCGGGCGGCACTGAGGTCCTCGGTGCGGGAGCCCACCGGCCGGCTCGAGGTCCGCGGGGCCAGCACCCACAACCTGCGGGACGTGGACGTCGACATCCCGCTCGGCGTCCTGGTCGCGGTGACCGGCGTGGCCGGGTCCGGCAAGAGCTCGCTGGTCCACGGCTCCGTCGCCGGCCGGGACGGCGTGGTGGTCGTCGACCAGGGGGCCATCCGCGGGTCCCGCCGCAGCAACCCGGCGACCTACACCGGCCTCCTCGAGCCGGTGCGCAAGGCGTTCGCGAAGGCGAACGGCGTCAAGCCGGCGCTGTTCAGCGCCAACTCGGAGGGCGCGTGCCCGTCCTGCAACGGCGCGGGGGTCATCTACACCGACCTGGGCTTCATGGACACCGTCTCGACGCCCTGCGAGGACTGCGAGGGCCGGCGCTTCCAGCCCGCCGTGCTGGAGTACACCCTCGGCGGCCGGAACATCGCCGACGTCCTGGCGATGTCGGTGACGGAGGCCGAGCGGTTCTTCGCCGAGGGGGAGGCGCGGACACCGGCCGCCCACAAGGTCCTCGACCGGCTCGCGGACGTCGGCCTCGGGTACCTCACGCTCGGCCAGCCGCTGACGACCCTGTCCGGTGGCGAGCGGCAGCGGCTCAAGCTCGCCACCCGCATGGGGGAGAAGGGCGCGGTGTACGTCCTCGACGAGCCGACCACCGGCCTGCACCTGGCCGACGTCGAGCAGCTCCTCGGGCTGCTCGACCGGCTCGTGGACGCCGGCACCACGGTCATCGTGATCGAGCACCACCAGGCCGTGATGGCCCACGCGGACTGGGTCATCGACCTCGGTCCGGGCGCCGGGCACGACGGTGGGCG
Source organism: Thalassiella azotivora (assembly GCF_054781695.1). Classification (NCBI taxonomy): domain Bacteria; kingdom Bacillati; phylum Actinomycetota; class Actinomycetes; order Kineosporiales; family Kineosporiaceae; genus Thalassiella; species Thalassiella azotivora. The sequence continues at coordinate 95,582 of NZ_BAAGTX010000013.1, read as the reverse complement.
GGTCGTCTTCGAGGGCACCCCGGCCGACCTGGTCGCCGCGCGCTCCACCCTCACCGGCGAGCACCTCGCCGCCTACGTGGGCTCCTGACGCCGGCTCACGCCTCCCCGCGGCCGGCCGCTCGCGCTTTGCGCGGGCGGGCGGGTGACCGCCCGATGGCCGTGGCGCGACGCGCAGTTGCCGCTTCGGCAACTGTTGTTGTCTGCCGGGGGCTCGTCCATGACAGTGGTCGGCAGGTCGGACCCCTGCCCCGCACGCGAGGAGACCTGAGGGCATGAGCCAGTACGCCACGCACGAGAAGCCGTCCCAGCCGCACGAACCCCGTGAGGGTCGCAGGCAACACGACCGCCAGCACCACGACCCCGCGCCCGGCACGCCTCCCGAGCAGTTCTGGGACGAGTTCTACGGCCGCGTCGACCAGGTGTTCAGCGGACGCGTCAACCCGCGGCTCGTCGAGGTCGCCACCGACCTGGTGCCGGGGCGGGTGCTCGACCTCGGCTGCGGGGAGGGGGCCGACGCCGTGTGGCTGGCGCAGCGGGGCTGGCACGTCACCGCGGTCGACGTCTCCGCGACCGCCCTCGCACGCACGGTCGAGGCGGCCACGGCGGCGGGCGTCGCCGACCGGGTCCGCAGCGAGCGGCACGACCTCGAGCGCTCCGTGCCTGACGGCGAGTTCGACCTGGTGTCCGCCCAGTACCTGCAGTCGCCGGTGCCGTTCGCCCGCGACGGTGCGCTGCGCGCCGTCGCAGAGCGGGTCGTCCGCGGTGGGTTGCTGCTCGTCGTGGACCACGGGTCCGCGCCGTCCTGGTCGTGGGCGGACCCCGACCACCCCTTCGCCACACCGCAGGAGCTCCTCACCACCCTCGCACTGCCCTCCGGGGGCTGGGCGCCCGAACGTCTCGACGCGGCGACCCGTGACGCGACCGGCCCGGACGGCGAGCGCGGCACGGTGGTCGACACCGTCGTCCTGGTGCGCCGGGTCGCGTGATGCGCACGGCGCGCAGCCGGCAGGACCCGATCGGCTCCTGCGCCCGCCCCCGTGTCGACAGGCCACGCCGCGCAGGGTAGGAGTGGGGCTCGCGCCGATCCGAGGAGCCTGATGTCACCACGTGGAGCCCTGAGCCGGGAGACCATCGTGGAGGCCGCGCTGGACCACGTCGACCGCCACGGCCTCGCGGCGCTGACGATGCGCCGGCTGGGGGCGGACCTCGAGGTCGAGGCGATGTCCCTCTACGGCTACGTCGACGGCCGCGAGGACCTCCTGGACGGGATGGTCGACGCCCTCGTCGACGGCCTGCACCTCGACCCCGCGCGGCACGACCTGCGCGACGGTGACGGCTGGCAGGCGTACCTGCAGTGGTTGGCGCACGCGGTCCGGCGCACGGCCCTGGAGCACCCCCGCGCCTTCCCGCTGGTCGCGACGCGCCACCCCGCGGCACCGTGGCTGCGCCCGCCGCTGCGCAGCCTGCAGGTGGTCGACGACTTCCTCGGGGCGCTGACCTCCCGTGGTTTCACGCTGGAGGCGGCGGTGCGGGCCTACCGGGTGTTCTCCAGCTTCCTGCTCGGGTACCTGCTGCTCGAGTCCGCGCAGGTCGGTGACGCGGCGGCGGTGCTCGCCGACGCGCGGCTGGCGTCGGACGCGCCCGACGAGGGGGTCGACCCGCAGGAGTTCCCGCTGGTGCACCGGGCTAGGGGGCTGCTGTCGGAGCAGGCGCCGCACGAGGACTTCGAGAGCGCCCTGGAGCGGGTTCTGGACCAGATCGAGCAGGACCTGCTGACGTGAGGAGGCGCGTCCGTCAGCTCTGCGGGCGCTCGACCACCTGGACGTGCGCCAGCAGCCCACCCGCGTCGAGCAGGTAGCGCACGAGGCCCGGCGGGTCGGGCATCCGCACCGGGCCGCGGCTGACCAGGCGGCCGACCAGCGCGATCCCGACGGAGTCCATGAACGTCACCGCCCGGGTGTCGAGCACCACCAGCTGCGGACGGTCCGGCACGGAGGCCAGGCACTCCAGCAGCTCCGCCTCCATCGACTGGTCCACCTCACCGGACAGGACGATCTCCACCCGGCCGTCCGCGACCAGCACGTCCACCTCGCCGGGGAGGGGCGTGCCGCTGGCCCGGCCCGGCTCGTGCGCCTGGCCTGCAGCGTCCGCTGCCACGTGGTCTCCTCGCCGCTGGGGTGCGTGGCGCGTCACTTTACGGCGTAAGGGAGTGCCTGGGAACCCCCGGGGGTGCGCGGGAGGCGACGGGCGTTCAGCCGATGACGGGGCGGGACTCCGGCAGGCGGTACAGGCGCTCGCGGTGGTGCAGCGCCAGGGCGGCCGCGAACGTCACGGGACCCAGCCGCCCGACGAACATCAGCACCACCAGCACGAGCTGGTGCGCTGTCGGCAGGTCCGCGGTGATACCGGTCGACAGGCCGACCGTGGCGAACGCCGAGACCACCTCGAACAGGACCTCGTCGAGTGTGTACCGGGTCGTCGTGGTGAAGCCGATCGCCGCCGACACGACCGCCGCCACGCCCAGCAGGGCCACGGACAGCGCCTGCCGCTGCGCGCTCTCGGGGATGCGCCGCCCGAACGCCGTGGTGTCGGTGTGGCCGCGGACCTCGGCGACGATCACGAGCAGCAGGACCACGAACGTCGTCACCTTGATGCCGCCGGCCGTGCCGGCGCTGCCCCCGCCGATGAACATCAGGACGTCGGTGAGCAGCCAGGTGCCGGTGTTCATCTCCGCGACGTCGATGCTGTTGAACCCCGCGGTGCGCGGCATGACGCCGGCGAACGTGCCGGCGAGCAGGCGGCCTCGGGTGTCCATCGCGCCGAGGGTGGCCGGGTTGGTCCACTCGGTGAGGGTGACGAGGAGCGGCCCGAGGACCAGCAGGGCGGCCGTCGCGACCAGGGTGATCCTGGTGTGCAGGCTGTAGCCCGCCGGGCGGCGACCCGACCGGCGCAGCTCCATCAGCACGGGGAACCCGAGGCCCCCGAGGACGACGGCCACCATGACGGGCACGCAGACCCACGGGTCGGTCGCGAACCGGACGAGGCTGTCGCTCCACAGCGCGAAGCCGGCGTTGTTGAACGCCGACACCGAGTGGAAGACGCCGAGCCACACCGCGCGTCCCACCGGCTCGTCGTAGGCGACGGCGAACCGCAGCGCCAGGACCACGGCGACCGCACCCTCGACCACGGCGCTGGTCCTGGCGACGCCGAGCACCACGGACCGCACGTCGCCGAGGCTGAGGCTCTTGGTCTCGGCTGCGGCCGTCATCCGCGTGCGCAGCCCCATCCGCCGGGACACGAGGATACCCAGCAGGCTGGCCAGGGTCATCACGCCGAAGCCGCCGACCTGGATCAGCCCGAGGACGACCACCTGCCCGAAGGTGGTCCAGTAGGTCGGGGTGTCGACGACGACCAGCCCGGTGACGCACACGGCGGACGTGGCCGTGAAGAGCGCCTCGACGAACCCCGCCCCACCTGCTCCGCTGCGGGCCACCGGCAGCATGAGCAGGCCCGTCCCGACCACGACGGCGAGCGCGAAGCCGGCGGTGACGACCTCGGCGGGACGCAGCGGCCGCGGGGCCCTGCGATCGGTCCCGGGTCGGGTCGAGGCGCGGGGTCGCCCGCTGCGAGGCGGCCCCCCGGAGGGTGCGCCGCCTCCGGCGGCGGGACGTGAGGTCACCTGCCGCACCCGGGCGAGAACCTGCAGGTGGGTCACCGCAGCACTGTGCACCCGCGCGCCGAGGCGTCCCGGTGCCGCGAGCACGCCCCGCCGGGGATCTTGACGCCGTCTTGACGCCGGGGACCACCGACGTCCCGGCGACCGCCCCGTCCGGGTGAACGGTCACGGGTCAGCGGACGAAGCGGTATCCCCGACCGGGCACGGTCAGCAGGTGCCGGGGGTGCGCCGGGTCCGGCTCGAGCTTGCGCCTCAGCTGGGCCACGTAGACGCGCAGGTAGTTCGCCTCCGTCCCGTAGCCCGGGCCCCACACCTGCCGCAGCAGGTCCTGCTGGGAGACGAGCCGCCCCTCCTGCCGCACCAGCGCCTCGAGCAGGTGCCACTCCGTCGGGGTGAGCCTGACCTCGCCGTCGGCGGCGCGCACCGTGCCGGCGGCCAGGTCGACGGTGAAGGCCGCGGCGCGCACCGGCTCCTGCGCGGCGTCCGCCGGCTGGCCGCGCCGCACCGCCGCCCGGACCCGGGCGAGCAGCTCGTCGACACCGAACGGCTTGGTGACGTAGTCGTCGGCGCCGGCGTCCAGGGCGTCCACCTTGTCCCGCTGACCGTGCCGGGCGGACAGCACGATGACCGGGACCGACGAGCCCGTGCGGACGGCGCGCAGCACCTCCAGGCCGTCGACGTCGGGCAGGCCGAGGTCGAGGACGACGACGTCCGGAAGGTGCTCGGCCAGCAGGCCGCGCACCGCCCCGCCCCGGTCCGTCGCCGTGACCTCGTAACCCCGGGCGCGCAGGGTCACGGTCAGCGCGCGGACGAGCAGCGGGTCGTCGTCCACGAGCAGGACCCCGGTCACAGCGCCTGCTCCGCGGCGCGCCGCCGTGACCTCCGGAGGCGGACGGTCATCGTGAGCCCACCGCCCGGCGTCCGGGACGGCGTCAGCGTGCCACCCATCGCCTCGGTGAACCCACGCGCGATGGCCAGGCCGAGTCCGACGCCTCCGTGCGCGCGGTCGCCCTCGCGCTGGAAGGGGACGAAGAGCCGTGGCCAGCGCTCCTCGGCGACGCCGGGGCCGTGGTCCACGACGGACACCTCGACGTGGCCGTCGCTCTCGCGGGCCGTGACGGCGACCGCCGACCCGTCGGGGGAGAAGCGGGCGGCGTTGTCCACGAGGTTCACGAGCACCCGTTCGAGCAGTCCCGGGTCGGCGTCCACCAGCGGCAGGTCCTCGGGGACGTCGTCCGCGACCGGGACGGCGGCTGCCGTCGCGGTCAGCGCCCGGGCGACGGCCTCCTGCGCCACGACCGGCTCGATGTCGACGCTCAGGGCACCGGCCTGCAGCCGGCTGAGGTCGAGCAGGTTGTCGACCAGCGCGGTCAGCCGGTCCGTGGACTCCTCGACGGTGGCGAGGAGCTCGGCGCGGTCGGCGTCCGACCACGGGACGTCGTCCTGGCGCAGGCTCGACACGGCCGCCTTCGTCGCGGCGAGCGGGGTGCGCAGGTCGTGCCCGACCGCGGCGAGGAGGGCCGCGCGCACCCTGTCGACGGCGGCGAGGTCGTCGGCGCGCGCCTGCTCCGCGGCCGCGGCCACCCGGCTGCGCGCTCCCAGCTCGACGACGACGCTGACCGCCCCGCCGGCTAGCACGAAGACGACGAGCTCCACGACGCTCTCGGTGCGCGCGACGGCGAGGGTGTTGTACGGCGGGGTGAGGAACCAGTTCGCCAGGACGACGCCGAGGACCGACCCCACCAGCGCCGGGAGGAGGCCACCGGTCGCGGCGACGACCACGACGACCAGCAGGTAGACGATGAGCGTCATCGCCGTGGGCAGCTGGTCACGGAAGGGGACGAGCGCCGCGGTCAGCGCGGGGACGCCGACGACGGCCAGCAGCAGCCCGGTCCGGCGTCGCAGCGGTCCCAGGCGCGTACCCCAGACCCCGGGCCCGGCGGCGCCGCCTCCCTGCCCGGGGGTGGGCCGGGTTGCTCGTCCTCGCACGGCGACAGTGTCCACCCGCCACCCCCGGACGCCGGGAGCCGGCCGCAGCCGCCGTGGCGCCTGCCGACACGGTCAGGCGGCGTCGGACGTCGTCCCGAGCCAGTCGTCGAATCCGTCCTCCTGAGACATCCAGAACGCCCGGCCGCGGGCGAGCTCGTCGTCCCGCAGGACGACGTCCTCGAAGGCCGCGGCGACGCGCTGCCGGGTGCGCCGGTCGACGCCGGTGACGACGAGCCGGGTGCTGCGGTCGTGGCCGCGCCAGGGGCCGGCGCCGCCGATGCTCAGCTGACCGCCGGCGCCGTCCCAGACCGCGACGTCCTCCGGGCGCGTCGGGAGCCAGAACCTGCCGCGGGCCCGGAGGCGTCCGGCGCCGAGGTCCTCGATGCGGTCCAGCAGCCGGCCGGGGTGGAGCGGACGCCACGTGGACAGGTCCAGGGTCCAGACGCCGTCGGTGTCGGGGGCAGCGGTGGGCTCGACCCGCAGCGGGTCGACGCGGTGCCAGCTCCCCGGCTCGTGGCGGTCGGCGAGGACGGCGGCGCCGGGCACCTCGTGCGGTCCGGGCCGCACGGTCGTCTCCGGGGCGACGAGGTGCGCGAGCAGCGCGGCAGGACGCGCGGGCACGGACCGCCCGTCCGTGCCGTCGACCAGCACCAGGTGCGCGAGCTCGAGCTGGTGGGCGAGCGCCTCCCCGACGGCGCGCCGGTCGTCCGGCCCGTGCTCCAGGCCGCGTTCGACGAGCAGGTCGTCGTCGAGCAGGTCGTGCTCGAGGGTGTCACCGTCCAGGACGCACACCGACCCGGCGAGGCGGACGGCGTCACGCACGGGACGTCCGGCGACGTCACCGCCGGACAGCCCCCGCACGACCGGGAGCGGCTCGCTCCCGACGGGCAGCGCCAGCAGGGCGTGCGACCAGCGGCCGTCGTCGGCGAGCCTGACGAGTGTGGGCAGGACGTCCTCGCGCAGCGCGCAGCTCAGGCACGAGTGCTCCAGCGGCAGGGTGACGTCCTCGATGACGCCGCGGGCGTCGGACACGACGCGCCGCAGGGTGCCCGCACCCTCGGACGTCGACAGGTCGTGGCGCACGCTCACCGTGTCCGGGGCGTCGGCCAGCACGGAGAACGCCGTGCCGTCGCGCAGGACGGGGTCGGTCGTGGACAGGATCGTCACCGGCATCGTGCGGGGCATGCTGCTCCTTCGGGAGTCGGGTTCGGGGTGGGGTACGACGGCGCCGGCCGTCGGGCGGGTCCGGGCTCAGCGTCCGTACCGGCGGCGGAAGCGCTCGACCCGCCCCTCGCTGTCGACGACGCGGGCGGACCCGGTCCAGTAGGGGTGGCTCGCCGACGAGATGTCGACGTCCACGACCGGGTAGCTCCGCCCGTCGTGCCAGTCGATCTGCTGGTCGCTGGTCAGGGTCGACCGGGTGAGGAAGGCGGTCCCGGCGCTCCTGTCCCGGAAGACGACGTGACGGTAGGGCGGGTGGGTGCCCGGCTTCATGGTGCTCCTCCTGACGGCGTGGCCGTGTTGTGCGGATGAGAATCGTTCTCTACTGTGGACGGTACCTCATCGCCGAGCACGACAGGAGCACCGCGTGTCAGCGCACTGCCAGGTGACCGGGACCAGGCCCGGGTTCGGTCACCGCATCTCCCACAGCCACCGCCGGACCAAGCGACGGTTCGACCCGAACATCCAGCGCAAGCGCTACTGGGTCCCCAGCCTGGGCCGGACCGTCACGCTCACGCTGACCGCCAAGGGGATCAAGACCATCGACCGCGACGGCATCGAGGCCGTCGTCCGCCGGATGCGGGCCCGAGGGGAGCGGATCTGATGGCCCGCACCGTCGACCTCCGCCCCGTCATCAAGCTCCGCTCGACCGCCGGGACCGGCTTCACGTACGTGACCCGCAAGAACCGGCGCAACGACCCCGACCGTCTCGTCCTGCGCAAGTACGACCCGAAGGTGCGCCGGCACGTCGACTTCCGCGAGGAGCGCTGATGGCCAAGAAGAGCAAGGTCGCCCGCGACGCCCAGCGTCGCGTGGTCGTCGAGCGCTGGGCGGAGCGCCGCGCCGAGCTCAAGCGCCGGTCCGTCAGCCCGCACCTGAACGCCGCCGAGCGCGAGGAGGCCATGCGCGCCCTGCACGCGATGCCGAGGGACGCCAGCCCCACCCGGCTGCGCAACCGCGACGTCGTCGACGGCCGACCCCGAGGCCACCTGCGGCCGTTCGGGCTGTCGCGCATCCGGTTCCGCGACATGGCCCACGCCGGCGAGCTGCCGGGCATCACGAAGTCCAGCTGGTGACGCCGTCACCCATCAGCCCAGTGGGACGTCCTCGCCGCTGAGCGTCACCGCGAACCCGGCTTCCACGACGGTGACGTCGCGCAGCACCAGCTCGGCCGGCAACCCGTCGACGTCCTGCCGGATCGTCACCAGCTCGCGCACCGCCGCGCCGAGCGCGCGCTCGACCAGCGCCGGCGCCCCGACCTCCACGGTCGTCGGCTCGACCACGACCTGGCCGCCCTGCGCCCGGACGGTGCCGGTGCCGGAGATCCGCACGTCGCGGCCGAGCACCTGCACGGTCCGCGTGAGCCGGGCCCGCGACCCGGCCCGCTCCACCTCCGCATCGGGGCCGATCTGGTCGGCGACGTCCTCGAACGGGACGACCGCGTCGACCGTCAGCGTGCCCGCCCGCAGGCCCTCGGAACCGATGAGGACGTCGGTCGCGGACATCCGTACGTCCCGCAGCGCCGTATCGGGCGTGAGCACCCGGGAGCCGGTCAGGTCCATGTCACCGAGCCACAGCTCGTCGCCACGCAGCTGACGCGGTGGCGCCGCATCGGCAGCGGTGCCCCCGGAGGGGGGAGGAGGGGTGCTGGCGGACGGCGCGTCGTCCGCTCCGCCACCCACCCAGACGACGGTGCCGACGACCACCGTCACCAGGCCCACGAGGGCCAGCGCGACGACGGCCCCCAGCAGCACCCCGCACAGCACCCTCGGCACGGCGCCAGTCTCACACCGGCACCGTGCCGGGGCGCGCCCGGCAGGACCGGGGTGTCAGCCGGCGGCAGTTCGCCCGGCAGCCCGGTCCGCCACGTCGGCGAGGATCCCGGCGAGCTCCGCCGGGCGCGTGCGCATCGGCCAGTGCCCGGAGTCGATGTCCACGAGCTCGACCCGGTCGGGGTCCCTCAGCTCGGGGACCTCACCCGACGCGAACCACTCCCGCGCCTGCTCGGGGCTGTACTCCGGGCAGACCATCACGACGGGGACGTCGTGGCGGCGCGCGTCGCGCAGTCGGACCAGGCCGCGGGTGACGCCCTCGGGAACGGGGACGGCCGCGTCCTCGAACCGGCGGCGGGCGTCCTCGTCGAGGTCGGCGGCGTCCGGGCCCTCGAACGGCGCCCAGCCCGGGAACGGGACGACGCCGTCGACGGGCTCGAAGAAGTCCGCGTAGGTCGACCCGTCCGCGGCGGGGATCCCGCCGATCATCACCACGCTGGCGACGCGCTCGGGCCGGCCGTCCGCGGCGAGCCAGGCCAGGGTCGCCGCGGCCGAGTGGCCGACGGCGACCACCGGGCCGTCCGCCGCGTCGACGGCAGCCAGGACCGCTGCGGTCTGGTCGTCGAGCGTCGCGCTGCGGTCGCCGTCCCCCTGGCCGGGCAGCGCCACCGGCACGCCGCGGTGGCCCCGCTCCGCCAGCCCGGGCAGCACGTCCGTCCACGCGCTCGCGTCGAGCCACAGCCCACCGATGAGCAGCACGTCCACGTCGGTCCTCCTCCTCCGGCGCACCGGCCGGTTCCTCGTCGTCTCGGGTTCGTGCCACCGTAGGGACGGTTCCGGACGATCTGCTTCCGCTTCACGTCCCCGGCTCGTAGATTCGCCGCATGCGCTCCGAGGTCAGCCCGACGGCACGTGCCCTGCTGGCGCTGGACGTGCTGCGCGCCCGGCCGGGTACCACCGCCGCCGAGCTCGGCCGCCGCCTCGGTGTGACGGAGCGGGCGGCGCGCCGGTACGTCGATATCCTGCGTGAGGCCGACGTCCCGGTGGAGTCCGTCCGCGGGCCGTACGGCGGGTACCGGCTCGGGCGGGGCGCGACCCCCGCGCCGGTCGCCTTCAGCGAGGACGAGGCCCTCGCGCTGGTGATGGCGGTGCTGGACAGCGGGGCGCTCGCCGAGACCGGGAACGGACCCGACCGGCTCGTGGCCTCGGCCCTCGACAAGGTCGTCCGGGCCCTGCCGCCGGGTGTCGGACACCAGGCGGCGATGGTCCGCGAGCACGCCTCACCGGCCCCGGACCGGCACGCCGCCCGGCCGGACGCGGGGGTGACCAGCGCCCTGGTCGCGGCCGTCGCCGCCCGCCGGCGGGTCAGCGTCACCTACCGCAGCGCTCCGGACCGCGAGTGGGTGACGGACGTCGACCCGTGGGCCGTCGTCGTGCGCTACGGGCGCTGGTACCTGCTGTGCCACAGCCACCGCGCCGGTGCCGTGCGCACGTACCGGATCGACCGCGTGCGAGACGTCGTCACCACGCCGCACGCGTTCGACCCGCCGGACGACCTCGACCCCGTCGCCGTGCTGGAGGAGCACCTCGGCACCGGTTGGGAGCACCCGACCCGCGTGCGGTTCCACGCGCCGGTCGAGGCGGTGGCCCCCTGGATCGCCCCCACCATGGGCAGGTTGTCCGCCGACGGGGAGCACTGCGTGCTCGAGGGCAGCACGAGCAACCCGCAGATGTACGCCCAGGAGTGGCTGGCCCGCCTGCCGTTCGACCTCACGGTCGAGGACGGACCCGAGCTGCGGGAGGCCGTCACCGCGCTCGCGGCCCGCTTCGCCGCCGCCGTCACCTAGGACGGCGGTGCCGGGGGTCCGACCGCCGGCCGCTACCCGGCCCGGTGCTCAGCCCCAGCAGTTGCGCACCCCGAAGGGCACCTCCCGCGACTCGACGCCGTCCACGGGGGCGCCGGTGACGAGGACGAGGCCGGTGTCCAGGCGGGCGGGCGGCGGCCGGCCGTCCCGCACGGCCTCGGCGACGGCCTGGACGCCGCGGCGCGCCATGTTCTGCGGGTACTGCTGCGCCGTGGCGTCGATCAGCCCGGGGCGCACGCCGTCCTTGATCGCCTGGCACCCGCCGTCGACGGACACGACCACGACGTCGTCGAGGTCGACCCCGGCGGCCTGCAGCGCCTCGACCGCCCCGAACGCGGCGGGCTCGTTGACCGTGTAGACGACGTTGACGCCCGGGTCCCGGGAGAGCAGCTGCTCCATGCCCTCCCGCGCCGTGTCGCGGTCGCCCTCGGTGTCGACGCTGCCGACGACCTCGGGACCGTCCCGCTCGACCCCGAACCCGGCGAGGAAGCCGTCCAGGCGCTGCTCCCCCGACGCGATCCCCGGTGCGAGGTCGAGCAGCGCGACCCGCGGCTCGAGGCCGTCGGCCTCCGCCCGGGCGCGGGCGTAGCGCCCGACCAGCTCCCCGGCCGCGCGGTTGTCGGTGGCGAAGGTGGCGTCGACGGCGGACGGCGGGTCGGTCGGGGTGTCGACGGCGATGACGAGGACACCCGCCTCCTGCGCCGCCTCGATGGCCGGCAGGAGGGCGCGCGAGTCGGTGGGGGCGACGAGGATCCCGTCGACGCCCTGCTCGGTCATCTCCTGCAGCGCCTCGACCTGGGAGCGCACGTCGACGTCGCTGGTCCCGGTCGCGGTCAGCAGCGTCACGTCGTGCTCGTCGGCGGCGTCCTGCGCGACCTCGCGCATCGTCACCCAGTACGGGTTCGTCTCCTGCTTGGTGACCAGGCCGACGGTGACGGGCTCCCGGTCGTCGCCGCAGGCGGCCAGGGCGAGTCCGGTGAGGACGACGACGAGCGCGCCGGCGGCGCGGGCCCGGGGGCCGTCGCGACGCGTCCCGCTCACGACGCGGCCCCCCGGGCGGGGTAGCGGCGCCCGGTGCGTCGGTGGCCGCGGCGCAGGTCGAACAGGGCGAACGTCGCGACGACGACGAGGCAGGCGCCGGGGACGACGAACCCCAGCGCGGTCCGCCCGGACGCGTCCATCACCGCGCCCTGCACGAGCGGCAGCAGCGCGCCGCCGAGGATGGCCATGACGAGCCCGGCCGCCCCGAACTTGGCGTCCTCCCCGAGGCCCTGCAGCGCGATGCCGTAGATCGTGGGGAACATCAGCGACAGCGAGGCGGAGATCGCCACCACGGCGAGCAGCCCGACGAGGTCGAGCGACACCACGGCGACCGCGCAGCACGCGACCCCGAACAGCGCCATGACCAGCAGCAGCAGCGAGGGCCTGACGATGCCGAGCAGGTAGACCATCGCGAACCGGGCGACGAGGAACAGCAGGAGGCTGGCCTGCAGGTACCAGCCGGACTCCTCCGCGGACACGCCCACGACGTCCTGGGCGTAGAGGATGGTGAACGTCCACACGCAGGTCTGCGCCGCGACGTTGAAGAACTGCGCCACGACCCCGAACCGGTAGTGCCGGTTGGCCCACAGGCGCCGTCCGGCCCCTCCGGTGGGGACCGTGGCCGCCTCGGTCTCGCCGGGCAGGTCCATCCGGCGGGTGGCGATGAGCACCCAGATCACCACGAGGACCACGGCGATCCCGAGGTAGGGACCGAGGACCGAGTCCAGGTCGGACTCCTGGCTCGCGCGCAGCTCGGCGGGCGACATGATCGTCTTGGCGGACTCGGGGGTCAGGGCCGGCAGCACGAGCAGCGCTCCCAGCAGCACGCCGATGTTGGCGCCCACCGGGTTGAAGGCCTGGGCCAGGTTCAGCCGGCGGGTGGCGGTGGGTTCGTCGCCCATCGCGATGACGAAGGGGTTGGCCGAGGTCTCCAGGATCGACAGGCCGGCCGCCAGCACGAACAGCGCCAGCAGGAAAGCCTCGTAGGCGAGCAGGGCGCTCGCGGGCAGGAAGAGGAACCCGCCGACCGCTGCCAGCCCGAGGCCGGTCAGGACGCCGGCCTTGTAACCGAATCGTCGGTTGACGAAGGCGGCCGGCAGTGCGAGGAGGAAGTACGCCCCGTAGTACGCGAACTGGACCAGTGAGGACTGGAAGTTCGACATGTCGAAGATGCTGCGGAAGACGCCGACGAGGACGTCGGTGAGGTTCGCGGCGGCACCCCACGCGGCGAAGCAGAGGACCAGGAGGACGAAGGGGACCCGCAGCTCGGGGGCCACCAGGCGCGCCGGTCCACTGCGGGAACCGCTGGGCGGAGCCGTCGACGTCGCCACGAGCACGATCCGATCTGTGTGACGGGCGTCACAATGAGTCGTCAGCGTACCCCGAGGTCCGCGCCCGCGCGTCCGTCCCGACCGCGTCGCTGCGCGCGCCGGCTCCCCGACGGCATCCGTACGGTGTGGCCATGACCCCTGTCGCCCGAGGAGCACGACCGTGGTGAGCCCTGCCGACGCCCTGGCGAAGGTCGCCTGGCACACCCTGCCGGCGACCGACGTCGCCGACCGGCTCGGCGTCGACCCCGCCGACGGCCTGCCCGCGGACGAGGCCGAGCGGCGGCTCGCCGAGCACGGCGAGAACGCCCTGGAGGAGGCCGAGGCGACCCCGCTGTGGCGCCGCCTGCTGGCCCTGGCCACCGAGCCGATGACCCTCGTGCTCGTCGCCGCCGCGCTGGTGAGCCTGCTCGTCTCCGGCGAGCTGAAGACGCCCGTCGTCATCCTCGTCGTCGTCGTCTTCAACGCCGTGCTCAACCTCGTCCAGGAGCGGCGCGCCGAGAACAGCCTCGAGGCGCTCGCGGAGATGACGGTCACCCGGGCCCGGGTCCGCCGCGGCGGCCGGGTCACCGAGGTCGACGCGCGCCGGCTCGTGCCGGGTGACGTCGTCCTGCTCGAGGCCGGTGACGTCGTCCCCGCCGACGGCAGGCTGGTCGAGACGGTGGGGATGGAGGTCGAGGAGGCCGCCCTCACCGGCGAGTCCGCGCCCGTGCCGAAGGACCACCGGTCCCGCGACGACGCGGACGCGCCGCTCGGCGACCGCGACGGCATGGCCTTCATGAGCACCTCGGTGACCCGCGGCCGCGGGGTCCTCGTCGTCACCGGCACCGGCATGGGCACCGAGATCGGCCGGGTCGCCGGGATGCTCGGCGAGGCCGGCCGGGACTCCACCCCGCTGCAGCGCCAGATCGCCCGGCTCGCGCTGCTGCTCAGCGTGGTCGCCCTCGCCGTCGTGGCCGTCGTCATCGTCCTCGGCCTGCTGCGCGGCCAGCCGCTCGAGGAGCTCTTCCTCACCGCCGTGTCCCTCGCCGTCGCCACCATCCCCGAGGGGCTCACGGCCGTCGTCGCGTTCACCCTCGCGATGGGCGCCGCGCGGCTCGCCCGCCGCGGGGCCATCGTCAAGGACCTCACCTCCGTCGAGACGCTCGGCTCCACCGCCCACATCGCCACCGACAAGACCGGGACGCTGACGCTCAACCAGATGACGGCGCGCGAGCTGTTCGCCGAGCAGCGGCTGTTCCGGGTCGGCGGCGAGGGCTATGCCACGGACGGCGCCCTGGACGTCACCGGCGACGACCCCGCCCCCGACGTGCGCGCCGCCCTGCTCGCGTGCGCTCTCGCCGGCGACGCCGTCGTCCGCGACGGCGAGCTCGTCGGCGACCCCACCGAGGGCGCCCTCGTCGTCCTGGCGGCGAAGGGCGGCCTGGACGTGGAGGGGGCCCGGCGCGCGTGGCCACGGCTGACCGAGGTGCCCTTCGACTCCGACCGCAAGTACATGGCGACCGTGCACCGCTGGGCGGACCTGTCCGGTGACGGCCCGCTGGGGCAGTGGGCCGACGGTCTGCTGCCGGCCGCAGGGGCCGGCGGGCGCGTCCTGGTCAAGGGCGGGCCGGACGTCGTCCTGTCCCGGTGCGCCCGCCTGGACACCCCCGACGGGCCGGTCGACCTGGACGGCGGCCGGCGCGAGCGGGTCGACGCGCTCAACGCCGAGATCGGCGCCCGGGGGCTGCGCGTGCTCGCCGTCGCGCAGCGCGACCTGGGCGCCGACGAGCTCGACGGCCTGGCCGACCTCGCCCCGGAGGACCTCGACGGGCACGTGCGCGACCTGACCCTGCTCGCCCTCGTCGGCATCCTCGACCCGCCGCGGCCCGAGGTGCGCGCCGCCGTCGAGCAGGCGCAGCAGGCCGGCATCGCCGTCCACATGATCACGGGGGACCACGTCGGGACCGCGTCGGCGATCGCCGACGACCTCGGGATCGGTGGGGACGCGGTCTCCGGCGCGGACGTCGACGCCCTGGACGACGACGCGCTGGCCGAGCGCGCGAAGGGGCTCGGCGTGCTCGCCCGGGTCAGCCCGACGCACAAGATCCGGATGGTCGACGCGCTGCGTTCGGACGGCTCCGTCGTGGCGATGACCGGCGACGGGGTCAACGACGCCCCGGCCCTGCAGCAGGCCGACATCGGCATCGCGATGGGCATCACCGGCACCGAGGTGTCCAAGGGCGCCGCGCGGATGGTGCTGACCGACGACAACTTCGCGACGATCGTGGCCGCCGTCCGCGAGGGCCGCGGCATCTACGACAACGTCGTGAAGTTCGTCCGGTTCCAGATCGCGACGTCGTGGGGCTTCGTCATCATCTTCCTCGCCGCGGGCCTGACCGGGCTCGCGGGTGGGGCGCCGTTCACCGCGCTGCAGGTGCTGTGGGTCAACATCATCATGGATGGCCCGCCGGCGATGGCCCTCGGCCTGGACCGCCCGGACGCCGACGTGATGCACCGGCCGCCGCGCCCCGTCGGCGAGCCGATCCTGACCCGCTCCCGGATCGGGCGGATCGTCCTGGCGTCGTCGGTGATGGCCGTCGGGACCCTCGGGGTGCTGTGGTGGGCCGAGGACTCCGGCGTCGGCGACGACCAGGCCCGCACCCTGGCCTTCACCACCTTCGTGCTGTTCCAGGTGCTCAACCTGCTCAACGTCCGCAGCCGCGAGCGCTCGGTCTTCTCCCGGGCGACCCTCACCAACCGCGCGCTGTGGGTGTCTCTGGCCGCCATCCTCGTCCTGCAGGCGCTCGTCCTCACCGTCCCCGTGCTGCAGGGCTTCCTGGACACCACGACCCTGACCCCCGCGCAGTGGGTCACCGCGGCGGCCGTCGCGTCGTCGGTGCTGTGGGTCGAGGAGCTGCGCAAGCTGGTCGCCCGGCACCGGTGACCCCGGCACCGCTGACCCCGGGCCGGTCGCGCCGGTCCGGGGTCGACGGTCGTGCCGCGGCGCCTGCGGTCAGGCGCCGACGGCACGGGTGGCGGTGTCGTGCCCGGGCACCAGCCCGGCGTGGTCGAGCAGCTCGACCGCGAACACCGCGAGCAGGGCGACCATGAAGACCGCCAGCCAGACCTCCGCGGCCGCCGTCTCCGCCAGCGCCAGGGCCACCAGCCCCAGCACTCCGGCGACCGCGGCGAGCCCGATCTCGACCCGCCCCACCCGGTCGGCCGGGTCGCCCCGGCGCAGCACCAGGAAGGCGGCGGTCCCGAGCACCAGCCCGATCGCGGCCATCCCGCGCGGGTCCTGGACGAACGGCATCGAGCCGTTCACCAGGTAGCCCACGTAGGGGATCGCGATCGCGGCCAGCAGGACGGCACCGACCAGGTCCCTCGTCGTCAGTCTCATCGTGCACCTCCTCTCGTGCCCTCCAGGCTCCTCCCCCGGGACGGCGGGCACCAGGAGCGAAGGTCCCCCGTGCAGACTGCCCCGCATGGGACACGGCCACAGCCACCTGCCGCCCGACCTCGGGTCGCCCGCACCGGTCCGCCGCCCGCGCCGCGACGCGCCCCTCAGCGACCGGGTCCGCGCGACGCTCGTCGCGCTCGTCGTCGTCGCCGGGCTGCTGTCCGCCGGCGGGATGGCGCTGCTGTGGCCCAGCGGGGACCTCGAGGAGGTGCCCGGCGTCACCGACGTCTTCGAGGGCGTGGACGTCGCCCGCGGGGTCGTGGTCTCCGCGGACGGCGGGCGGTGCCCCGGGACGTCGGAGGACCGGCTGCCCTCGGGGGACCTGCCCGCGTCCGTGCAGTGCGCCTGGGCGACCGTGGAGCTCGTCGCCGGCCCCGACGCGGGGGACGAGGTGACCGTCGACGTCCCACCGCAGACCTACGCGGCGGGCCTCGTCGCGGGGGACGACGTCGACCTCGCCCGGTACCCCCCTCAGCCGGGTGTGGGGCAGCTGTACGTGTGGGTGGACCACGCCCGAGACCTGCCGCTGACGGTGCTCACCGGCGCGTTCGCACTGCTCGTCGTCGCGGTCGCGAGGCTCCGCGGCCTGGCGTCGCTGCTCGGGCTGGCCATCGCCTACGCGACGATCTTCTGGTTCATGCTGCCGGCGCTGCGCGAGGGGCAGAACCCGATCGGGGTCGGCCTCGCCGGTTCCGTGGCGATCATGGTCGTGATCCTGTACCTGGCGCACGGGTTCTCGATGAAGACGACCACCGCCCTGCTCGGGACCGTCGCCGGGCTGGTGCTCACCGCGCTGCTGGGCTGGTGGGCCGCGTCCGCGACGCACCTGTCGGGTCTGAGCTCGGAGGACGACTACGTCCTGAGCTCGCTGACCGGCGGCGGGGACCTGCGCGGCGTCGTCCTGTGCGGGATCGTCGTCGCCGGCCTCGGCGTCCTCAACGACGTCACCATCACGCAGGCGTCCGCCGTGTACGAGCTGCGCCAGCACCTGCCGAACGCGTCGGTCCGCGAGCTGTTCGCCAGCGGCATGCGGATCGGCCGCGACCACCTCGCGTCCACCGTGTACACGATCGCGTTCGCCTACGCCGGTGCCGCGCTGCCCGTGCTGCTGCTCATCGACCTGTACGACCAGCCGCTCGGGCAGGTGCTGACCAGCCAGGGGATCGCCGAGGAGATCGTGCGCACCGTCGTCGGGGCCATGGGCCTGATCGCCGCGGTGCCGCTGACGACCGGGATCGCCGCGCTGGCCGTGACTCAGGGGCGGCGCCAGTCGTCCGAGGTGAGGTGGGAGCCGGCCATCGGGCCCATGGTCAGCATGCCGCCGTCCACGGGCCACGAGGACCCGGTCACGTAGCCGCCCTCGGGAGAGCACAGCAGGGCCACGACGGCCGCGACCTCACGGGCGTCGCCGGGGCGGCGCAGGGGGACGCCGCGCCGTTCCTGGCCCGTGGGGTCGACGTCCTCCTGGTCGGTCATCGGGGTGGCGATCTCGCCGGGCGCGACGGAGTTGACCGTGATGCCGTGCTCGGCCAGCTCCAGCGCCGCGACCTTCGTCAGCAGGCCGAGGCCGCCCTTGGCGGCGCAGTACGGTCCCGCACCGACCCGCGGCGCGTGCTCGTGCACGCTGGTGACGTTGACGACGCGTCCGCCGCGCCCGCCCGCGACCATCCGGCGCGCCGCCCGCTGCAGGCAGCAGAACGCGCCGTCGAGGTCGGTGGCGACGACCTCCCGCCAGGTGGCGAAGTCCAGGTCGAGCAGCAGCGTCGCCGTGCCGGTGCCGGCGTTGTTGACGAGGACGTCGAGGCGGCCGTCGTCGGACAGGGCGTCGGCGAGCTCGTCGACGACGCCCGCAGCGTCGGGCAGGTCCGTCAGGTCCAGGTGCCGCACCTCGGCCCGCCGGCCGGTGGCCCGGACCTCCTCCGCCGTCCGCCGGGCGCCGTCCTCGTCGGTGTGCCAGGTG
The DNA here is from genome assembly GCF_054781695.1 of Thalassiella azotivora. Classification (NCBI taxonomy): domain Bacteria; kingdom Bacillati; phylum Actinomycetota; class Actinomycetes; order Kineosporiales; family Kineosporiaceae; genus Thalassiella; species Thalassiella azotivora. The sequence goes on along the minus strand of NZ_BAAGTX010000013.1, from coordinate 77,288 downwards.
ACGCCCACGTCGCACCCGTCCCGGGCGAGGGCCACGGCGACGGCGCGGCCGATGCCGGAGTCCGAACCGGTCACCACCGCCACGCGCTGGTCCCCGGCTGCCGCGGCGGCGTCGTCCGGCAGCCGGTCGGGTGCGGGGGTGGACCCGGACGTCGAGTGGTCGCTCATGGCGAGGCGTTACCCGACGGGCCGCGGCTCACACGTGCTCGTCCGGCGCGGGTACGCCGTCCGGGGGCGGGTCGACCGCCACGGTCGTGATCCGACGGCCGTCCGTGCCGGTGACCACGAGCCGGTGCCCCGCGGCCTCCACCTCGTCGCCGACGACCGCGACGCGCCCCAGCCGGTGCAGCACGTACCCCGCGGCGGTCTCGTACGGCCCGTCCAGCAGGGTCACCCCCGTGCGCTCGGCGAACTCCTCGATGGTGAACCCGGCGTCGACGTCCCTCCCGCCGGTGCCGACCGGTGGCGGCGCGGTGTCGTACTCGTCGCCGATCTCCCCGACGAGCTCCTCGACGAGGTCCTCGAGCGTGACGATCCCGTCGGTCCCGCCGTACTCGTCGACGACCAGCGCCAGGTGAGCCCGGCGCCGGCGCATCTCCGACAGCGTCGGCAGCAGCGGGTTCGTGCCCGGGAGCCGAAGCAGGGGGCGCAGGTGGCTGCGCAGCGGCTCGTCCTCGGGGACCCCGAGCAGGTCGCGGACGTGCACGAACCCGACGACGTCGTCGAAGCCGTCCCGCACCACCGGGTAGCGCGAGTGCGGCGCGTCGCGCACCGCTGCCAGGACGTCGCCGACAGCGCCGTCCAGGGGCAGGAACGTCACCCGGCCCCGGGGACGCATCACCTCGACGAGGGACCGGTCGGTCGCGTCGAGCACGTCGCGCAGGATCCGTCGCTCCTCGTCGGCGAGGGCGTCGTGGGTGACGACGAGGTCGCGCAGCTCCTCCTCGGTCATCACCTCCGACGTCGCCCGCGGGTCGCCGCCGAGCAGGCGCACGACCACGTCCGTGGACCGGGAGAGCAGCCACACCACGGGACGGGCGAGCGTGGCGAACCGGTCCAGGGCCGGGCCGACGAGCAACGACACCCCCGCGGCCCGCTGGAGGGCCAGTCGCTTCGGGACGAGCTCGCCGAGCACCAGCGACAGGTACGCGATCGCCAGCGTCAGGCCCACGAGCGCGACTGTCGCCGCGGCCCCCTCCGACAGCCCCCAGCCGACGAGGACCGGCTCGACGTCGTCAGCCAGCGTGGACGCCCCGTAGGCGGCCGAGAAGAAGCCCGCGACGGTCACGCCGATCTGCACGGAGGCGAGGAAGCGGTTCGGGTCACGGGCGACGCGGGCCACCCGGGCGCCGCGGGCACCCCGCTGCTCGAGCTGGGCGACCTGGCTGTCCCGCAGCGAGACCAGCGCGATCTCGGTCCCGGCGAACACCCCTCCGACCAGGACGAACGCGACGACGAGCAGGACGTTGAGCCAGGTGTCCTGGTCCACAGGGTCTCCTCCCGGGGACGGTGAGCCGACCGTGCCCCCCCACCAGCATCCCCGGACGGAGGGCCCCGTGTCGCGGCGCGGACCCGTCCAACCAGCCCCGCGCGCCCGCCGCGGCGGCGGCGTTCCGTCATACCCGACCTGCGAGGGCGCCCCGGACGCGGTAGCACGGAGGCGTGCACCAGCTGGGGCGGGCCGCCGAACCGGTCGCGGAGACCGCCGAGACCGCCGAGTCCGTGCTCGGCGACGTCGTGGCTCTCCTCGTGACGGTCGTGGAGGCGTGCGGAGCCGTCGTGATCATCGTCGGCGCGCTCTGGGCCTTCGGGCAGTTCGTGGGCCGCGCGGCGACCGGCCGGACAGCTGACGGCTTCGTGACGGTCAGGCTCCGGCTGGGGCGCTTCCTCGCACTGGGCCTGGAGTTCCAGCTGGCGGGGGACGTGCTGCGCACCGCGGTGGCCCCGACGTTCGAGCAGATCGGCCAGCTGGCGGCCATCGCTGCGATCCGGACCGCCCTCAACTACTTCCTGTCCCGCGAGATCGCCGAGGAGCGTCGTCAGCTCGAGCAGGACGCCCCCGACCTCGGCGTCACGCCCGGCCCTCCCGAGGGCGGCGACCCGGCTCGTGGCTGATGTGGTCGCCGTGGTGACGGCTCTCGCGGCGGCCGCCACCGCCGCGGCCGCCGTGCTCTGCGCCCTGCTGGTGCTGCTGCGGACCCGGTCGTGGCGCGTGGCCCTGCCCGTGCTGCTGGACCTCCTGCTGGCCGCCGGCCTGCTGCGCCTGAGCGGCGCCCAGGCCTGGCCTTCGCTGGTCGGGGCGGCGGTCGTGGTGGCGCTGCGCCACGTGGTGGTCCAGGGCCTGCGCGCCAACCCGTCCTGGTCGGTGCGCTCCCCGGGCCCCACCGCAGCGGAGAAGACCCCGTCGGTGTGAGGTCGACGCCGGGAGAGAAGAGGAGGACGGCCGTGCCGAAGACCACGAGGAAGGGCGAGCCGAGGGAGTCGGAGCTGCCCGGCACGCTGCGGCGCTCCGGTGACAAGGCGCAGCGCACGTTCGCGAAGGCGCACGACGCCGCGGCGGAGGAGTACGACGACGAGCAGCGGGCGCACCAGGTGGCGTACGCGGCGCTGAAGCACACCCACGAGAAGGTCGGGGACCACTGGGAGCCCAAGGACGAAGCAGGTCCCTCCGACGCGCAGGCGGCCGGTGGTGCGGACACCGACCGGCCGACCGCCGGCGGCGTCGACGCCAACGCCAGCAAGCGCCACCTGTACGAGCTCGCCCGGCGGCTCGACGTCCCCGGCCGGTCGAGGATGAGCAAGGACGAGCTGGTCGAGGCGCTCCAGGCCGCGAACGACCGGGAGACGCGCCGGGCGCGGTCCTGAGGACTCGACGACGACCGGGGCAGGGCCGACCGGCACACTGGGGCCGTGGTCGTGGAGCTGGGCGGGCGGGACCTCCGCCGGTACGCGCTGGTCGTCGTCGACGTCCAGGAGGGGTTCCGCGACCCCTCGTGGGGTCGGCGCAACAACCCCGGCTGCGAGGCGGCCGTGGCCTCGCTGCTGGGAGCCTGGCGCGCCGCGGCCGCCCCGGTGGTGCTCGTCCGGCACGACTCGACGTCCGCGTCCTCGCCGCTGCGCCCCGGCCAGGCGGGCAACGACCTGCTGCCCGGGGTGGACGGGCCGCACGACCTGCTCGTGACGAAGTCGGTCAACTCGAGCTTCCACGGCAGTCCCGACCTGGACGCGTGGCTGCGGTCTCGCGACGTCCCGGGCATCGTGGTGTGCGGGATCACGACCAACCACTGCTGCGAGACGACGGCGCGCGTGGGCGGCAACCTGGGCCACGACGTCCTGTTCGCGCTCGACGCGACGTGCACGTTCGACCGCGACGGACCGGACGGGACGACGGTCGACGCCGACACGCTGGCGCGGGTGACCGCCGCGAACCTGCACGGCGAGTTCGCGCACGTCACCTCGACGTCGGAGCTCGTCGGCGCGCTGGGTCCGACGTCCGGCTGAGACACCGCGACGATCGTCGACTGCGCCCGCCGCTCACGCCGTGAGACGGTGAGGGGCATGTCGGGACCGGTGCGGGCCATCCGTCGCGTCGCCGTGACGGTCGTCGGGTCGGTGGTCCTCGTCGCGGGTGCGCTGATGCTCGTGCTGCCCGGGCCGGGTCTGCTCGGGGTGGCCGCGGGACTGGCGATCCTCGCGACCGAGTACCACTGGGCGCGCCGGTACGTGCACCGGGTGCGGGAGCGAGCCCACCAGGTGTCCCAGCTGTCGGCCGCCAGCCCGCGGAACACCGTCGGCGCCGTCCTGTTCGCCGTGCTCCTCGCGGGCGCCGGTGTCGTGCTGCTGGTGTCGCCGGACCTGCTGCCGGTCGGCGGGACGGCGGCGGGCGTCGGCCTGGTCGTCGGCGGTGTCGTCATCTGCCTGGGGACGGTGCTCGGCTACCGCGAGCGGCGCCTGGCGCTGCGGGGGGCCGGTCGGCCGAGCGACCGCGAGCGCGTCTGACGTCCTGCTCAGCGACCCGTGCGCTCAGCGCGCTGCGGCCGACGGTGCGCGCCCACCGGCCCAGCGTCCCCGGTGGAGCACGCCGGTGACGGTGAGGTCGTCGTCGAGGCACACCACGTCGGCGCGCGCGCCGGGGGAGAGGTGCCCGCGGTCGTCCAGGCCCAGCGCGCGGGCCGGGGCGGTGCTGGCGGCGTGGACGGCGCCGGCCAGCGGCACGCCGGCGGCGACGGCGCAGCGGACCGCGGCGTCCATGGTCAGGGTGCTGCCGGCGATCGCGCCGGTGGAGCCCACCCGGGCGACACCCCGGGACACCTCGACGTCCAGGCCGCCGAGCCGGTAGGAGCCGTCACCGGCGCAGGCTGCCGCCATCGCGTCGGTCACGAGGGCCACGCCGCCGCGGGCGGCGCGGACGGCCATCGCCAGGACGTCGGGGTGCACGTGGACGCCGTCGGCGACGAGCTCGACGAGGACCCGGTCGTCCGCCAGGGCCGTGGGGACCGGCCCGGGGTCGCGGTGGTGCACCGGACGCATGGCGTTGAACAGGTGCGTGACGACCCGCGCGCCGGCGTCGAACGCCGCCCGGGCCGTGGCCGCGTCCGCGTCCGTGTGGCCCACGGCGGCCAGGACGCCCTCGGTCTCGAGGTGGCGGACGGCGTCCAGGCCGTGCTCGAGCTCCGGCGCCAGGGTGACCATCCGGACGCCGCCGGCCGCGAGCAGGCGCCGCACCTCGTCGAGGGCGGGTGGGCGCAGCAGCGCGGGGTCGTGGGCGCCGGCGAACCGGGGGCTGAGCCACGGACCCTCGAGGTGGACGCCGGTCACGACGTCGTCGATGACGAGGTCCTGCAGGACCCGGACCTGCTGCTCCAGCACGTCGAGCGGCGCGGTGACCAGGCTGGCCAGCAGCGTCGTCGTGCCGTGCGCCCGGTGCGCCGCGGCGGCCTCGGCCGCGCGGTCGGCACCGGAGCTGGTGGGTGCCCCGGCGGAGGGACCGGTGTGGACGTCGGTGAACGAGTGCCCGCCGCCGCCGTGGCAGTGCAGGTCCACGAAACCGGGCGCGAGCACCGGCACGCGGACCCCGCCAGCGTCGTCGCCGGGAGCCTGTCCGCGGCCGGACGCGGTGACGACGCCGTCGCGGACGCGGACCCAGCCGGGGCCGTCCGCGCCGTCCCCGAGCACGGCTCGGCGGGCGGTCAGCAGCAGCCCGGGTGGTGCGGTGGGCGAGGTCGGGCTCGACGCGCTCGCTGCCACTCGTGCTCTCCTCGGTCCGGGTCGGCGGGTGCCCAGTGTGCCCGAGGGAGACGGGGTGGGGCGGCTGAGCCTCGACCGGTGGACGGCCGAGCACTCAGGACGCGCGTCCGTGCTGCCGATGGACCTGAGAGGCACCGCAGACGGTGCCCAGGCACGTCGGAGGAGCTGTCGTGGTCGGTCGGGTCGGCGTGAGCCGCGTCGCGAGGCGCGCGTGCGGGTGCCCGCACACCTGCTGGCACTCCATCCCCTCCGTGGTGCCAGCAGGGCCGGGGGCACCCCCTCCCGCGCCGGCCGTCCGGGCCGCGGCCAGGGTGCCGGCACCCCGCCGCGACCCGGACGGCGACGCCGTCCGCTGAGGATCAGCCGAGCGCGTCGGGCGCGTGGTGGCTGTGCCCGCCGCGCTCACCGCTGCGACCGGCCCCGTGGGACCTGCCGGGAGCCCGCGGCTCGTCGTTCACCGTCGACGTGTCGTAGGCGAACGTGATGACGGCGTGCGCCAGCGCGTCGGAGTTCTGGTCGAGCGCGTCGACGTTGACGTTCCCGACGAGGGTGTAGTCCTCGGCCAGGGCGGCGTACAGCGCCTCGTCCTGGCCGTCGCCGCGCAGGTTGTCGCAGAACGCGTGGTAGCAGGGGTCCTTCGACGCCCCGGCGACGCCGCCGAAGAGCGCGGCCTCGTCGGCGGTCTTGGGAACCTCCGCACCGGTGAACAGGCCGCCGGACGGGACGCCGACCGCGATGAACGGGCCGTAGTCCGAGCGGCCCGAGAACTCCGAGTCAACGTACGGCAGGTCGCGGCTGTCGTAGAACGACTCGAAGACGTCCTCGATCTCCGCGGACCCGGCGGGGATGAAGCCGTCGGGGGCGGTGCCACCGGAGTTGTCGCCGTCGTAGATCCCGGTCGTGTAGTTGGGAGAGGCGATCATGTCGACGTTGAGGTACAGCGCGATGTCCGCGACCTCGTCCTCTGTCAGCTGCTCGACGTAGTACTCGGAGCCGAGCAGGCCCTCCTCCTCGGCTCCCCACCACGCGAAACGCACCGCGTTGTTGGGCCGCACCTTCTGCATCTGGATCGCGACCTCGAGCAGCGCCGCGCTGCCGGAGCCGTTGTCGTTGATGCCGGCTCCCTCCTGGACGCTGTCGAGGTGCGCCCCGGCCATGACGACGTTGTCGGTGCGCCCGTACTCGGTCTGCGCCAGGACGTTGTACGTCGTGCGCTCCTCGGCCGTGTACTCCACGGTGACCGTCACGGTCGCCCCGGGCGTCGACGCCAGGTCGGCTCCGACCGTCTGCACCGCGAAGACGACGGGGATGGTCAACCCGGTGGCGTCGCCGATCATGCTGACCAGACCCGTGGTGTTGTTCCAGATGACCGCGCCGGAGGCGCCGGCCGCCTGCGCGTTCAGGGCCTTGACGGCGAAACCGCACGAACCGCGCTGGATCAGGGCGATCGACCCGGCCGGGAACCCGGCGAAGTCCGTCGCCTCGCAGCCGCTCGAGGCGCTGCCGGGGTCGACCACCACCAGCGGGGCGGTCGCGGTGCCCTCCGGGGTGCCGGAGTCGAACGAGTTCCTCAGGAAGTCGGAGCCGTTGACGTAGCTGGTCGGGTTCGGGGACACGCGGCGCAGCACCGAGTCGTCCTCGACGAAGGTGAAGGGGAACGCCTGCACCGTCGGGTCGTACCCGGCGGCCTCGAGCTGCTCCACGACGTAGTCGACGCTGGCGTCGTAGCCGGGCAGGCCGGCGGCGCGGTTGCCGCCGTTGGCGTCCGCGACGTCCTGGAAGGCCTCGAGGTGCTCCAGGACGTTCTCCGGCGTGACCGCCTTGGTGAGCTTCTTCGACGAGTTGTTGTTCGGGACGGCGCTCGCCGCCGGTCCGGTCAGGACGGCCGAGACGCCCAGGGCGGTGGCCGCGACCATCGCTCCGAACGCCGTACGGGATCGGTTCATCGGGGGTTGCCCTTCTCGTTCGCGGCGCGGCAGGGCGGACCTGCGTACGCCGACACCGAACCCCCGAGCGAGCGTGACGTTAACCCTCGCGCGCGCCGGTGGGAAGAGCCGTGACGGGCGAGGACGTCGTCCTGCCCGGAGAATCGGCGGGGTGACGGGCACGCAGCGGGGGCAGGGCGGCGGCGCCGGCAGGGCGCAGGACGGACCGTCGGGGACGTCGGCCGCGGAGGCGATCGCCCGCAGGCTGGACAAGCCGATGGGTGCGCTCGGTGTGCTGTTCCTGCTCGTCGTGCTCGGGCAGACGACGGCGAGCGACCCGGCGCTGCTGTCGGTCCTGTCGGTGGTCGGTTGGGGGCTGTGGGCGGTGTTCGTCGCCGAGCTGGCCCTGCGCGCCTACGTCGCCCGCGACCAGCGGACGTTCTGGCGGCGCAGCTGGTGGCAGGTGCTCTTCCTGCTGCTGCCCTTCCTGCGGCTGCTGCGGGCCCTGACGATCCTGCGCGCCGCGCGGGTCGGGGGCGTGCTGTCCGCGGCCGTCCGCGGCTCGCGCTCAGCCGGCCGGCTGCTCTCCGGGCGGCTGGCGTGGCTGTCGGTGGTGACCGGGGTGGTCGTGCTGGCCAGCAGCCAGGTGACGTACCTGCTCGGGCTGCACGACTCCTACGGCGAGGCCCTGCACGACGCCGCGATGTCGACGGTCACCGGCGCCCCGCTGGACGCCGAGGGCAGCACCGCCCGGCTGCTGGAGGTCGGCCTGGCGGTGTACTCCGTCGTCGTGTTCGCCACCTTGGCGGCCACGCTCGGCGCCTTCTTCCTCGACCGCGGGCCGGGTGAGGGCGGTCCCGTCGAGGGCGGGGCGGCGCCACCCGGGTGAGGCGCTCCCGCTTGGTCCGAGGGCCCGGTGGGGGTGCGGGGTGAGCAGGGTCAGGGGAGGGTGCCGTCGAACTCCGGGACCGGGCGCTCGTCGGCCTCCTCCTGCGTCGTCGCCTCGCCGTTCTCGGCGATGTCGGCGATGAGCCACTCCATCTCGTCGATCTCGCGGACCTGGGCCTTGCTGATCTCGTCGGCCAGCTCAGCCACCCGCACGTCGGTGATCTCGGCGCGTTCGCTGGTGAGGATGGCGATGGAGTGGTGGGGGATCATCCCCTTCATGTACGCGACGTCCTGGACGAGGGTCTGCGACCGCGACAGGAACAGCGCGGCCCCGGCCAGCACCAGCGCGCCGACGACGATGCCGACGTTGACGGCGACGTTCTTGTACATCATCCCCCACATGAACCCGAGCATGATGATCGCCATGCAGGCACCCATGAGCAGCGCCATGTAGACGCGCTCCTCACTGAACCGCACGTCGCTGAGCCGGAAGGCGTTGGTGTAGGTGAGTGCGAACATCACGAGCGTGGAGGTCGCGATCATCGCGCCGAACCGCAGGTACATCCGCATCTCGTGACCGCCCCCGCCGTGCTCGTCGTCGCGGTGGTCGTCCTGTCGGTCCGCGTGCTCGTGGCCGGTGTCGGTCATCGCTGGCGCCCCTCTTCCCGTCGCGCGTGCGTGCTCGTCCCCTCCTTCCTACCGACGAGCGTGCGAGCCGGCACGTCGGCCGTCGTCGTGGTCACGGCCGGGACGACGGCGCAGCAGCGGCTCGAGCCCGGCGTCCTCCGCCGGGGTGGCGACACGGAACGGCGCGGTGGTGGGCGCAGCCGGCGCGCGGCGTCCCTGCCCCCTCGTAGCACGCAGGCTGGCGACCACGGCGACGGCGAGGATGGTCGTGATGACCGCCAGCGAGACCGGCGTCGGCACGTAGACCACGTCGACCTTGAGCATCATCTTCACGCCCACCCAGACGAGGACGAGCGCGAGCCCGGTCTTGAGGTACACGAACCGGTGGATGAGATCTGCGAGAAGGAAGTACATGGCCCGCAGACCCAGCACCGCGAAGGCGTTGGCGGTGAAGACGAGGAAGGGCTCGTCGGTGACCGCGAAGATGGCCGGGATCGAGTCGACCGCGAACACGACGTCGGTGGCCTCGACGAGGACGAGCACGAGCAGCAGCGGGGTGGCCAGGAGGACCCCGCCGCGCCGGACGAGCAGGCGCTGGCCGTGGTAGGCGTCGGTCATCGGCACCCAGCGGCGGAACAACCGCACGACGCGCGACCGCTCGGGGTCGACGTGGTCCTCGCGCTGGCGCAGCATCCGGTAGCCGGTCCAGAGGAGGAAGGCGGCGAAGATGTAGAGCACCCAGGAGAAGCTGGCGATGAGCACGGCGCCGGCGGCGATGAACGCGCCCCGCAGCACCAGGGCGCCGATGACGCCGAGGAACAGCACGCGGTGCTGCAGCTCGCGGGGGACGGCGAAGTAGGACAGCAGCACCGCCCAGACGAACACGTTGTCGACGGCCAGCGACTTCTCGATGAGGTAGCCGGCGAAGTACTGCTGGCCGAGGTCCGCGCCGTAGGTGCGCCAGACCCACACGCCGAACGCCACGCCCAGCGCGACCCAGACGACGGACCAGGCGGCGGCCTCCCGGACGCCGATGACGTGGGCGCGGCGGTGGGCGAACAGGTCGACCGCCAGCATCGCGAGGATGACGGCGAGCACGGCGAACCAGGTGGTCAGGGGGACGTCCACGAGCAGCCTCCGGTGGGTGCGGAACCGACCGGAGGTCTCTCCCGACCCGCCGGGTGACGGCGGGCCACGGACGCCGGGCGTGAGCCGGACTGACGACGTCCGTCGTGGGGGTACTCCCCTCCAACAACTCGACAAGCGAAACACAGTTCGCACGTCTGCGCAACCCGCGGCCCGGCGCTACCGTCGGACGCCGTGACCGGCGGCGACTGGACCTTCCTGACCAACCACGGCCACGTCCTCGTGTGCCTCGCCCGCTACCCGGACGAACGGCTCAAGGACGTCGCGGACCGCGTCGGCGTCACCGAGCGGGCGGTGCAGGGCATCGTGCGCGACCTCGAGGACGGCGGCTACCTCGTCCGCGAGCGGGTCGGCCGGCGCAACCGGTACGTCCTGGCGCCGGACGCGCGGCTGCGCCACCCGCTGGAGGAGCACGTCACGGTCGGGGCCCTGCTGGACCTCGTCCGTCGCCCGCGCTGACCGGGCCCGGCGCGGCCTGGGCGCCGGCCACGGCCTCCGCCTCCGTCGCGGTGGTGCCGGTGCCCGGCGCGGCGCCCTGGTCGGCGCCGCCGTCCAGCGTCGTCGCGAGCGGCGTCTCGGTGACGAAGGCCATCGCCGCCACCGACACCAGCATCAACGGCGCGAGGACGAGGAACAGCGGGATCAGCGCCTCGTGGTACGACTCGACCACGGGCACACGGACGGCGTCCGGCAGCGCCTGGACGAGCTCGGGCGTCAGGGACGCCGACCCGTCCGCCGGGCCCGCCAGCCCGCTGAGCCGCTCGGCGAGCAGCGACGTCAGGCGGCTGGTGAACAGGCTGCCGACCACCGCGACGCCGAGGGTGGCGCCGATCTGGCGGAAGTAGTTGTTCGCAGCCGTGGCCGTGCCCACCATCCGCGGCGGGAACGAGTTCTGCACGATGAGCACCATGATCTGCATGCTCGCCCCGAGCCCGGCACCGACCACGGCGAGCCAGAGGCACACGAGCCAGGTGGGGTCGCCGACGTCCAGGGTCGACATGCCGAGCAGACCGGCCGTCGCAGCGGCCGACCCGACGACGGGCAGCGCCTTGTACCGGCCGGTGCGGGTGACGGCCTGGCCGGAGGCGATGGAGACGGCCAGCAGCGCACCCATCATCGGGATCATCAGCAGGCCCGCGGCGGTGGCGGAGGCGCCGGTCGCCATCTGCAGGTAGGTCGGCACGTAGCCCACGGCGCCGAACATGCCGACCCCCATCGCAACCGACGCCACGGTCGTCAGGGTGAAGTTGCGGTCCCGGAACAGCGACAGCGGCATCACCGGCTCCGCCGCCCGGGTCTCCGCCCACACGAAGGCGGCGGTGGCGACCACGGCGACCGCGGCGAGGCCGAGGACCGTCGTCGACGTCCACGCGTACTGCGTGCCGCCCCACGTCGAGACCAGCACGACCGCCGTGGTGGCGACGGCCAGCAGCGCCATCCCCGGGTAGTCGTGCCGGGCCCGGCGCTCCGCGCGTCGCGGCAACCGCAGGAAGGCGAGCGTGGCCCCGGCCGCGAGCGCGCCGAGGGGCAGGTTGATCCAGAACACCCAGCGCCACCCCGGGCCCTCGGTGAACCAGCCGCCCAGCAGCGGCCCCGCGACGGACGAGAACGCGAACACCCCGCCCATCACGCCGACGTACCGGCCGCGCTCACGGGCGGGGATGACGTCCGCGATCGTCGCCTGCGACAGGATCATCAGTCCGCCGCCGCCGAGGCCCTGCACGACCCGGGCGGCGATCAGCCAGGACATCGTGTCCGCCAGCCCGCCCATCACCGAGCCGGCGACGAACAGCGAGATGGCCGTGACGAGAAGGGGTCTGCGGCCCAGCACGTCCGAGACCCGGCCGTACACGGGCATCGTGACCGTGGAGGCGAGGATGAACGCGGTGATGACCCAGCCCATGTGCTCGACGCCGTGCAGCTCGCCGACGACCGTCGGCAGCGCGGTCGACAGGACGGTCTGGTTGAGGGACGCCAGCAGCATCGTCAGCATCAGGCCGACGAACAGCAGCGCCAGCGGCCGGCCGGTCACCGGCTGGCCGCTCGTGGTGCCGGTGCTCGCGTCGGCGGCGACGGGTGCGGGGGGACGGCTCATAGCGTGGACTGCACGACCTCTCGGACGACGGACAGGGAGCGCTCCACGGCGCCGTCCAGGTCGGCGACGGCGGCGTCGGGGTCACGCAGGTAGGCGAAGCGCAGGGTGGAGCCGGCGAGCATGACGAGCGCCAGGGGCGCGTCGGCGTCCCCGGCGAGCGCGTCGCGGACCGCGGGGTCGCCGCCCGCCGCGCCGGGGTCGCGCAGCGCCCCCAGGACGGCGTGCTCGGCGTCCACGACACGTCGCAGCTGGCGCTCCCGCAGCTCGGGGTGGCGGCGGGCGAGCTCGAGCCGGCGGTCGGTCGGCCCGGCAATGGCGGTGGCGCGGACGACGGCCACGAGCAGCCGGACGACGCGACGGAACAGCGGTCCGGTGTCGTCGAGGAAGGCGCGGAGCGCGGGCTCGGTGACCACGGCGTCCCGGATGCCGAGCACGGCGTCGTCCTTGGTCGCGTAGTAGTTGAAGAACGTGCGCGGGGAGACCCCGACCCGGCGCGTGACCTCCTCGACCGTGGTGTCGGCCAGCCCGCGGGTGAGGGCGAGCTCCGCCGCGGCGTCGTGGAGGGCGGACAGCGTCTCCAGGCGGTTGCGCTCGCGCAGGCTCAGCGGCTCGGTCACCGGACCAGTGTATGCACGACTGCAGAAAGTGCATAACTGCAGAACATGCACGGTGACTGCGGCGACCTCGACCTGCGCGGCTTCCTCGGTACGGCGGACGGCGTCCGGCCCGGGTTCCAGCGGATCCGCGTCGCGGTGACGATCGACGGCCCCGAGCCGCCCGAGCGCTACGCGGAGCTGGTCCGTGCCGTCGAGGAGCACTGCCCGGTGCTGGACAGCATCGCGGGGGCCGTCCCGGTGGAGTCGACGTTCTCGGTCTCCTGACCGCTACCCGCCGTCCCAGACCACCGACGCGTCACGCCCCGCGCCCACGACCCGGGCGCCCTCGGCCGGTGGGTGCGCGGTGCGACGGCCCGCGTGGTCGAGGTGCTCCACCGGGACCTCGTGCAGGAGCACGGCCACGTCGCTGACCAGTCGCCGGTGGCAGCGCCACCACAGCGTCTCGCTGCACATCACCGCGGTCGCGCCCTCGCCGACCGGTTCGGCCACCTGCGCGAGCAGGTCCGCCAGCCCCGCGCGGAACTCGGCGCTGCGGGTGTGGGCCGCGTAGGCCCGGAACGCCTCGACGCGCCACCACCCGTCCCGGTCGGCGTCGTCGTCGGTGGGCTGGCGGCGCCGTCCGCCGAGGCGGGGCTCCCACCGGTAGGCCACGCCCGCGTCGGGCAGCCACCGGGCCATCTCGTCCCGCGCGACGTGCGGGTGGCGGCGGCTACCGGGGAAGCGGCGCACGTCGACCAGCGAGCCGACGCCCGCATCGCGTAGCAGCTCGACCAGCTCGTCGGCGGACGCCGTGCCGTGGCCGAGCGTGAGCAGGGGAGGGGAGGCCACGGGCTCAGGCTGCCCCGCCGGGGCGGCGGTCGCACCCGCGGCGCGGGACGCCGGCCGGGCCTGCGCGAGGAGGGGGCGGTCCGCCCAGGGTTCGCGGCACGGTCACCCGCCCGTCGCGTCGAGGTCGCCCGCGGGTGGGCCGTGACCGGTTGGCTCGACGCGTCGGGCCGGCCGTGGCCCGGGGGAGCGGGGTGGTCGTGGTGCGCGAGCTCGGGGACCTGCTGCGGCCCGGGCGACCCGTGGTGATCGGGCACCGAGGGGCCAGCGGCTACCGACCAGAGCACACCCTGGCCTCCTACGAGCTGGCCGCCCGCACCGGGGCGGACTTCCTCGAACCGGACGTCGTCGTCACCCGCGACGGTGTCCTCGTGTGCCGGCACGAGAACGACATCTCCGCGACCACCGACGTCGCCGACCGTCCCGAGCTCGCCCACCTGCGCACGACGAAGGTGGTCGACGGCGTACGCACCACCGGCTGGTTCGTCGAGGACCTGACGCTGGCCGAGGTCCGCAGCCTGCGGGCGGTCGAGCGGCTCCCCGGCCTGCGCCAGGGCAACACCCTGTACGACGGGCGGTTCGGCGTCCCGACGCTGCAGGAGGTGGTCGACCTCGCCCAGCGGCTCGGTCGCGAGCTGGGTCGCACGGTGGGCGTCTACCCCGAGACCAAGCACCCGAGCCACTTCGCCGCCCGGGGGCTGGACCCCGTCCCGCTCCTGGCGGCGCTGCTGCGGCGCAACGGCTGGGACGACCCGCAGGCGCCGGTCGTCGTCCAGTCGTTCGAGCCGACGTCGCTGCTGTCGCTACGGCGCCGTCACCGCGTGCCCGTGCCGACGGTCCTGCTGACCGCGGCCCACGGGTCGCCGCCCGACCTGGCCTCGGCGGGCGACCCGCGGACGTGGGAGGACCTGCTGGACGCGCGCGCGCTGCGGCGGATGGCCTCCTGGCTGGACGGGGTCGGCCCGCACCGCGAGCAGGTCCGGTCGACGACCGCGGACGGTCGGCTCGGTGGCCCGACCGGCCTGGTCGAGGTCGCGCACGACGCGGGTCTGCTCGTGCACGCCTGGACGTTCCGTGCCGAGAACGCCTTCCTGCCCGCGGACCTGCGCCGCGGCGGGGCCCCGGCCGCGTTCGGGCACGCCGTCGAGGACGTCCTGCTCCACCTCGAGGACGGTGTGGACGGAGTCTTCACCGACCACCCCGACCTCGGGGCGCTCGCGCGCGACGCCTTCCTGGCGGGGGAGCGCGTGGGGACGCTTGCTGTCGGGGCGAGCTGCCTCGCGTAGATACCCGAGGGGGTATAGTGGCGCATCGCGCTGACACTGCACCGACACGGCGCGCCCGCCGTCCGAGAAGCGCGGGTCGTTCCTGGAGCGCCTGCTCGGCCGAGGCTGACGGGCGTCGGGGCAGGATCGGCGGACAGGTAACGGCGTCAGCCGGCGCGGCGCCACTGCTGCAACCGCTCCTCGCTGCGGACCAGGCGCAGGGCGGTGGTCAGCAGCAGGCCCCCGACGAGGTTGCCCAACAGCGCCCAGCCGAACCACGGCACCCACTCGGCCAGCCCGACGCCGTCCGCGCCGGCGTGCCAGGCGACGAAGATGATCAGCGAGTCCAGGACGGAGTGGAAGAGCCCGCCGCCGACGATGACGAGCGCGATGCCGACGGCGGCGACGAGCCGGGCCACGTCGTCCTCGGTGCCGTTCTGCATCCGCGTGAGCAGCGTGATGGCCGCGCCGGCGAGGACGGCGAGCGCGAACGTGCGCAGGTCCAGCGGGGCCTCGGTGAACTCCAGGGCGGACGTCCGGGCCACCTCGTGCAGGTCGGGCAGCCCGACCGCGATGAGCCAGGTGACGACCCACCCTCCGGCGAGGTTGCCGACGAGGGTGCCGCCCCACAGCCTCAGCAGCTGCCACCCCGTCGCCTCCTTGGCGGTGACGACCATGACCGGGACGTGGAACCCCTCGGTGAACAGCTCGCTGTGACCGAGGCGCAGGGCGACGAAGGCGATCGAGAAGGCCAGCGCCCCGAGGAGCCTGCTGCCGGTGGCGTGCTCGACGGTGAACAGCGCCAGGACGCCGATGCCCACCTCGATGCCGGCGACGGCGCCCGTCGCGAGCAGGTCGTGGGTCGAGCGGTGCAGCCGCGGCCGTCCCTCGAGGATGACGCGGTCGAGCGCCTCGTCCTTCTCCTCCGTGGTCCCGGAGTCGTCGTCCCGGGTGTCCGGTCGAGCCTCGTCGTCCTCGGTGTGCCCCACGTCGCCCCTCCGGTCCGGTGGGTCGACCCTGACGCCTCAGGGGCCGGGACGCCACCTGGACGCGTGGCCCGGCTCCCAGGCGACCACCCGGTCGCGGCCCGCGGCCTTCGCCGCGTACAGCGCCGCATCGGCCCGCCCGAGCAGCTCGTCCGGCGACTCGGCGCCGTCCCACCGGGCGAAGCCGACGGAGACCGTGCAGCCGTCCGGCACCGCCCGCCGCGCCCGGTCCAGGACGAGCCCCGCGAAGGTGGTGTCGCAGTCGGGAAGGGCGACGGCGATCTCCTCGCCGCCCCAGCGCGCGACGAGGTCACCACCGCGCAGCGACGTGGTCAGCCGCGCGGCGACCTCGCGCAGGGCGCGGTCGCCCGCCTGGTGCCCGTGGCGGTCGTTGAACGCCTTGAAGTGGTCGACGTCGGCCAGGGCCACGACCAGCGGGTCGCCGGTGCGTCCGGCGCGTGCGAGCAGCCGGCCCAGCTGCTCGTGCCACCCCCTGCGGTTCGGCAGCCCGGTCAGGGGGTCCGTCGTGGCCAGCCGAGCGGCGAGCCGGGTCTGCCGGCGGCGCGCCAGCAGGCCGGTCGTCACCCGGGCCAGGTCCTCCAGCGCCTCGCGCTGCGACGCCGTCAGGGTGCCGGGGCGCAGGTCGCCGACGCACAGCGTCCCGAGCGCGTACCCGCCCTCGACGACGAGGGGTGCCGAGGCGTACTGCCGCACCTCGGCGATCCGCCCCGTCACCCACGGGTTCGCGGCGTAACCGGGGTCGGCCGAGGCGTCCGGCACGTGCACGAGGCCCTGGCCGGAGGTGAAGTGCCGGGCGCACATCGAGTCCTCGCGCGGCGTCGTGCTGGGCTCGAGACCGCAGGCGGCGACCTGGACCTGGTCGGTCTCGTCGATGATGTTGACCACGGCGAGCGGCAGCCCCGTGACGGCGGCGGCGAGCCGGGTCACCGCGTCGAGCTCGGCGTCCTCGAGGTCGGCGTGCAGCGCGTACTCCGCCAGCACCGCCAGGCGTTCGCGCTCGGCGAGGGCGGCCCGGTCGTCGGCGTCCTCGGCGACGGCTGCGACGACGGCGTCGTGCACCGGGTGGGAGGTGGTCACACGTGACCATCGGCAGCCACCGCGCGCGCCTGGAGCGTCCGACCAAGGCGGGGCGGGGCCGGCCGGCCTGACCACCGACCCCCGCGCCGACTCGGTGAGGTCGGTCACCCCGACGTCGTAACCTGACCGATCGGTTTGACCCTGAACGATCGGTCAGCGCATGCTGGTCGGGTGGTACGGCAGACCCGGGACGAGATCCGCGAGGAGGTCCTCGCGGCCGCGTCCACGCTGTTCGCCAGCCGGGGCTACCGCGGCACCTCGTTGCAGGACATCGCGGCCGAGGTGGGCTACTCCAAGGCCGCGCTGCTGTACCACTTCGAGAGCAAGGTGGACATCCTGTCCGCCCTGATCCGCCCCGGGCTCACCGCGCTCGACGACCTGCTGGACCGGGTCGGCGGGCTGCCGCCGGAGCAGGCCCGGCAGGCGGTCGTGACCGGTTTCGTCGACGTCGCCGTCCAGCACCGGCGCGCCTGCGCCGTCATCTTCGGCAACGCCTCCGCGGTCTTCACCGAGCCCGAGCTCGCCGACGTCGCGGACGCCGCCGAGCGGCTGCGGGTCCTGCTCGTCGAGCGACCCGGGGACCCCACCGCCGAGCTGACCCCCGTGATGCTGCTCGCCGGCGCCGCCGCCTGCTGCTCGCACGCGACCGACGTCCCGGACGACGAGCTGCGGGCCGCCCTGCGGACGCTGACCACGCGCGTCGCGGGGCCGCCGTCCACCGACCCCCCGACCCGCGGCTGACCTCCGGCCGCACGCCCGGCCCGGCACCGCCCCGGACGCACCACCGACAGCCCCGACCACCACCAGAGGACACCATGGCCACCCTGCTCTACCGCCTCGGTCGCGCGTCCGTGCGCCGCCGAGGCGCCGTCGTCGCCGTCTGGCTCGTGCTGCTCGCCGCGCTCGGCGCGGCCGCGCTCGCGTTCCGCGCCCCCACGAACAGCGCGATCACCATCCCCGGCACGGAGGCGCAGCAGGCGCTCGACGACCTCGCCGAGCAGTTCCCCGAGGCCTCCGGCGCCACCGGCACCGTCGTCGTCGTCGCGCCCGAGGGCAGCCAGCTCACCGACCCGGAGTTCCAGCAGGGGGTCCAGGCGACGGTCGCGGCGCTGAACGAGGTCGACGGCGTGCTCGCGGCGGTCGACCCGTTCACGGCGCAGGCCGTCACCCCCGACCTGCGGTACGGCCTGATCCAGGTGCAGTTCGAGGGCGGGTCCGAGACCCTGTCCGAGGAGACCCTGGACGCCTACCTCGAGGTCGGCGAGGCGGCGGCGGACACGGGCCTCACGGTCGCCCCCGGCGGCGAGGTGCTCTCCGGTGAGCCGGAGATCGGGTCCACCGAGGCGATCGGTGTGGCCGTGGCCCTCGTCGTCCTCGTCATCACCTTCGGCTCGCTCGTCGCCGCGGGCATGACGATGGTGAACGCCCTGATCGGCGTGGCGGCTGGGATGGCCGGGCTGTTCGCCCTCAGCGGCACGTTCGACATGACCAGCACCGCGCCCGTCCTCGCCCTGATGCTCGGGCTGGCCGTCGGCATCGACTACTCGCTGTTCATCACCTCCCGCTACCGCCAACACCTGCTGGGCGGCATCTCGGTGGAGGAGGCCGCAGGACGGGCCGCCGGGACGGCGGGGTCCGCCGTGGTCTTCGCCGGCACGACCGTCGTCATCGCCCTCGCCGGCTTCGCGGTCGTCGGCATCCCGTTCCTGACGGTGATGGGTCTCGCCGCCGCCGCCACCGTGACCGTGGCCGTCCTCGTCGCGCTCACGCTGCTGCCGGCGCTGCTCGGGTTCGCCGGTCAGCGGGTGCTGCCGCGGCGCCACCGCTCCGGCGGGGACCCCGACGCCGCCGACCACGAGGGCTTCGGGTTCCGCTGGGCCCGCCTCGTCACGCGCTTCCGGATCCCGGTGGTCGTCGCCGGCGTGATCGGCCTGGGCGTCGTGGCGCTGCCCGGCGCCGACATGCGACTGGCCCTGCCGGACGCCGGGTCCGCCGCCGAGGGCTCCCCGGCGCGCGTCGCCTACGACCTGGTCAGCGAGGGCTTCGGCCCCGGCTTCAACGGCCGGCTCGCCCTGGTCGTGAGCAGCGAGGACGCCGCGACGACGGGTGCGTCGCTGGAGCAGGTGGCCGCCACCGTCACCGACGTCGACGGCGTCGTCGCACTGGCGCCGCCGCAGCTCAACGCGGACGGGACGACCGCGATCCTGTCTGTCATCCCCGAGGCCGGACCGTCCGACCCCGAGACCGAGCAGGTCGTCCACGACGTCCGCGACGCCCTCGCGCCCGTCGCCGAGGACGCCGGCGTCGACGTCGCGCTGACCGGGATCACCGCGATCGGCGTCGACGTGTCCGAGAAGCTCGCCGACGCGCTGCCCGTCTACCTGCTCGTCGTCGTCGGGCTGTCGATCGTCCTGCTGGTGCTCGTGTTCCGGTCGGTCCTCGTGCCGGTCAAGGCGGCCGTCGGGTTCCTTGGAACGGTGTTCGCGACGTTCGGCGCGACGGTCGCGGTCTTCCAGTGGGGCTGGCTCGCCGACCTCGTCGCCCTGGACACCACCGGGCCGCTCGTGAGCTTCCTGCCGCTGCTGCTCATCGGCATCCTGTTCGGCCTGGCGATGGACTACGAGGTCTTCCTCGTCTCCCGGATGCGGGAGGACTTCGTGCACGGGGAGACCGCGCACGAGGCCACCATCTCGGGGATGGGGCACGGCGCCCGGGTCGTGACCGCCGCGGCGATCATCATGATCTCGGTGTTCGGCGGCTTCGTCCTGGTCGAGGACCCGATCATCAAGTCGATGGGCTTCGCTCTGGCGTTCGGCGTCGCGGTGGACGCCTTCGTCGTCCGGATGACGATCGTGCCGGCCGTGGTGTCCCTGCTGGGCCGCTCGGCCTGGTGGCTGCCGCGCTGGCTGGACAGGGTGCTGCCGAACGTCGACATCGAGGGCACGTCGCTGCGCGAGCACCTCGAGCGCACCCAGGGCCGCGTCGACGGCAGCTCACCGTCCGGCGCAGCGCACGACACGGAGGGCGCCTCCACGCGCTGAGCCCCGTCGACACACCTCCGCTGCAGGCGGGTCCCCGGCACCGGTCGGGGACCCGCCTGCCGTGCGTCCGGAGGTGGCCGTCGGGTATACCCCCCGGGGAATGCTGCGCACTCTGTTACGGTTACGGAGGCTGATACCCCAGGGGGTATCAGCCCTGAGACCCGAGCGCAAGGAGTTCACCCCGTGGTTCCCGAGATCGACACCACCCAGCTCGCCGCGGCCCAGGAGGCCGGCTACGTCCACCTCGTCGACGTCCGCGAGGCCCGCGAGTTCCGCACCGGCCACGTTCCCGGCGCCCGCAACGTGCCGCTCAGCCTCCTTCCCCTGCACCTCGCGACGATGCCGCGAGACGGTCGCGTCCACGTCATCTGCCAGGCCGGCGGCCGCAGCGCCCAGGCCGTCTCGATGATGCGGGCCGTCGGGATCGACGCCGTCAGCGTCGCCGGCGGCACCGGCGCGTGGTCCGACTCCGGTCGCCCCGTCCAGCGGCTCGCCGCAGCCTGAGACGACGGCCGACCGACCGACCGACGACTGGAGCACTCCCGTGATCACGATCCTGCCCCTGGACACCCCCGGCCTCGGAGACCGCACCTACCTCGCCCACGACGGTGACGTCGCGCTCGTGGTCGACCCGCAGCGCGACTACGACCGCGTCCTCGGCCTCGCCGAGGCGGCCGGCGTGCGCATCACCCACGTCCTCGAGACCCACATCCACAACGACTACGTCACCGGCGGCCTGGCCCTGGCCAGGGAGGTCGGCGCCCAGTACCTCCTGAACGCCGACGACGAGGTGTCCTTCGGGCGCACCGGTGTCCGCGACGGCGACGTCGTCGAGGTGGGTGACAGCATGCGGGTGCGGGTCGTCCACACCCCGGGCCACACCCACACCCACCTGTCCTACGCCCTCGAGTCCGACGGCGAGGTGCTCGCCGTCTTCACCGGCGGGTCCCTGCTGTACGGCTCCACCGGCCGACCCGACCTGCTCGGCCCCGACCACACGGACACCCTCGTGCGCGCCCAGTGGCGCTCCGCCCGTCGGCTCGCCGACGAGCTGCCCGACCAGGCCGCGGTGTACCCGACGCACGGCTTCGGCAGCTTCTGCTCCGCCACGCAGTCCAGCGCGCTGGCGAGCACGATCGGGCAGGAGAAGCTCAGCAACCCAGCCCTGACCCAGGCCGAGCAGGAGTACGTGGAGACCCTGCTCGCCGGTCTCGACGCCTACCCGGCGTACTACGCGCACATGGGCCCGGCGAACGCCGCCGGTCCGGGCCCGGCCGACCTCACCTTGCCCGAGCAGGTGGACGCCGCCGAGCTGCGCCGCCGGATCGAGGCGGGGGAGTGGGTTCTCGACCTGCGGTCCGGGACCGCCTTCGCCGCCGGCCACGTGGCGGGCACGCTCAACTTTGGCCTCGACGGCCAGTTCGTCACCTACGTCGGGTGGCTGATCCCGTGGGGAACCCCGCTCACCCTGCTGGCCGAGAGCCCGGACGACGTCGCCGAGGCCCAGCGCGAGCTCGTGCGGATCGGCATCGACCGCACCGCCGGCATGGCCACCGGGGCCCCCGAGGGCTGGGCCGGTGGTGAGGACCTGGTGTCCTTCCGCCGTGCCACGTTCGAGGACCTGGCCGCCGAGCTGCGCACGGCACGGCCCGTCGTCCTCGACGTCCGACGCGACGACGAGCGCGCCGAGCGGCACGTCGAGGGGTCGGTGCACATCCCGATCCACGAGGTGCTGGACCGCCTCGACGAGGTCCCCGCGGGGCAGGTCTGGGTGCACTGCGGCGGCGGCTACCGCGCCGGGGTGGTGGCGTCCCTCCTGCACGCCCGTGGCCGCGACGTCGTCGCCGTCGACGACTCCTTCGACAACGCCGAGCCGGCCGGGCTGCCGCTCGCGGCCTGAGCCCACCCCGCCTCCCTCACCACACGTCCCGCAGAGAGCGAGAACCCCTGAGCATGGCCACCATCCACCCCACCGACCTGCGCGAGCGGCTCACGGCCGAGTCGGCCGTGACCGACGAGACCGCCCCCACGCTCGTCGACGTCCGGACCCCCGCCGAGTACGAGACCGGGCACATCCCGGGCTCGGTCAACGTCCCCCTCGACGTCGTCCACGCCTCACCGGCGCAGCTGCGCGAGGCGCTCGGCGGCAAGGACGTCGTCCTCGTCTGCCGCTCCGGCAACCGGGCCGAGCAGGCCCGCAAGGCCCTCGCCGGCGCGGGCCTGGACCGCGCCTGGGTCCTCACCGGCGGCGTCACCACCTGGGAGAGCGTCGGCGGCGACCTCAACCGCGGCCGAGAGACCTGGGAGCTCGAGCGCCAGGTCCGGTTCGCCGCCGGGTCGATCGTGCTGACCGCCGTCCTGGCCAGCGCGGCCGTCCCCGCCCTGAAGTGGGTCGCGGCGTTCGTCGGCGGCGGCCTCGTGCTCGCCGCGCTGACCGACACGTGCGCGATGGGCGTGCTCATCGCCAAGGCACCGTGGAACCGCCCGCGCCACCAGGACCCCGCCACCACCATCAGCCGGCTCGCCGCGGACGGCCGGTCGTGACCGCCGCCGTCGTCGCCACGGTCGTCCTCGCGGTCGCCGTCGGCATCTCGCTCGGCGTCCTGGGCGGCGGCGGCTCCATCCTCATGGTCCCGCTGCTGGTGTACGTCGGCGGCGTCGAGGCCAAGGAGGCGATCGCGACGTCCCTCCTCGTCGTCGGGGTCACGGCGGCCGCGGGCGTGGTCAGCCACGCCCGCGCCGGCCGGGTCCGGTGGCGCTCCGGGCTGCTGTTCGGCGCCGCCGGCATGGTGGGCGCGTTCGCCGGCGGGCTGGTCGGTGGCCGGCTGCCGGGGACCCTCCTCATGGTCGCGTTCGCGCTGATGATGGTGGCGACCGCCGTCGCGATGCTGCGCGGCCGTCGCGGCGGGGCGCCCGAGCGGGCGCACGGCGAGCTGCCCGTCGGCAGGGTCCTGCTCGACGGCGTGGTCGTCGGGCTGGTCACCGGTCTCGTCGGCGCGGGCGGGGGGTTCCTCGTCGTCCCCGCCCTGGCGCTGCTCGGCGGGCTGCCGATGAGCGTCGCCGTGGGGACCTCGTTGCTCGTCATCGCGATGAAGTCCTTCGCGGGCCTGGCGGGCTACCTCACCACCGTGCAGCTCGACTGGGGCCTGACCGCCGCCGTCACCACGGCCGCCGTCGTGGGCAGCGTCGTCGGCGGGCGGCTCGTCGACCGCATCCCCTCCGGCGCGCTGCGCGCGGCGTTCGGCTGGTTCGTCCTGGTGATGGGTGCGTTCGTCCTCGTGCAGCAGGCGCCGGACGCCGTCCGCTGGTACGCCGCAGCCGGTGCGTCGGTGGCCCTGGTGGCAGCCGTGCTCCTGGTCCGGCGCAGTCGATCCGCGACCTCGACCGGACGCGGCCCGGCTCGCGAGCCCGTGGCCCACCCGTGAGACCCGAACCCGCCCACCCTCAGGATCTCGGCGACGACCGGCACGACCGCTCCCGCGCCCGGCGCCTGAGCGGCGCGCCCCGGCCGCCTCAGTCGTCGGCGACGAACACGCAGAACGGGTGCCCGCCCGGGTCGGCGTACACCCACAGCGGCTCGTCGGGGTCGTCCGTGCGGTCCAGCAGGACCCGGGCCCCCAGCGCGAGCGCCCGCCGGTGCACCGCAGCCAGCTCCGCGGTCGTCGGCACCGAGCAGTCCAGGTGCAGCTGCTGCGGGACGGCCTGGTCCGGCCAGGTCGGCGCCACGTGCTCGGGCTCGCCCTGGAACGCCAGCTGGACCCCGTCCGCGGGGTGCCGCAGCACGAGCCAGTCGCGGCCCAACGCGTCGTCCGACCCGTCCTGCGGCGGCTCGTCCCCTGGGCGGTAGGCCATCCCCAGCAGCCGGCGGTAGAACTCGGCCAGCCCGCGGGGGTCGGTGGTGTCCAGCACGACCTGTCGCACCCGGGGGACGACGGTGGACCCGTCCTCGTCGCTCACGCCTCCACGATGCCGTCGCCCGTCCCGATCGGCACGTCAGCACGTCGGCCGTCGGCCGTCGTGCTGTTCGGCTGGATGTCGGACCTCGTCGGGCGCGCCGACGGGAGGGTCAGACCCGTCCGGGGACGACGACCGGCCCGCCCTCCGCCGGCCGGGGCACCGACTCGTCGTGCAGGCGGACGGCGGCGAGTGCCACGTCGTCGTCGTGGACGGTCGCCAGCCGTTCCACGAGGGCGTCGCAGAGCTCCTCCATCGGCAGGCCGGCCAGCTCCTCGGCGGTGCGCCGCAGCCGTTCGAGCCCGTCCCCGAGCGGCTCGCCGCGACGCTCGACGAGCCCGTCGGTGTAGAGCACGACGGTGCTGCCCGGGCCGAGCTCGACGGCGTGGTCCTGGCGGGTGGTCTCGGGGCGCAGGCCCATCAGCAGGTTGGGCTGCCGGTTGAGCAGCTCGGCCCAGCCGTCGGAGTGCAGCAGGAGGGGCGGCAGGTGGCCGGCGTTCGACCACCGGAGGGTCCGCATCCCCCGTTCGGCCTGCTCGGGGGTCTGCTCGACGCGGGCGAGGACGATGGTGGCCAGGGCGTCGACGGCCATCCCGCGCATCGCCTCGTCGAGCAGGCGCAGCACCCCGGCCGGCGTGTCACGCACCGAGTAGGCGACGCCGCGCAGGATGTTGCGGATCTGCCCCATGGCCGCCACCGACCGCTCGTCGTGGCCGGTGACGTCGCCGATGACGAGGCACGTGCTGCCGTCGGGGACGACGAACGAGTCGAACCAGTCGCCCCCCACGTGCCGGTGGGCGGCGGCGGGCTGGTAGCGCACGACGACGTGCAGGTGGTCCGGCTCGGGGGGCGCCGACAGCAGGCTGCGCTGCAGCGTCTCGGCCATGTGCCGCTGCAGGTCGGCCTGCTCGCGCTCCTGCTGCAGCCGCTGGACCCGGTCCAGGGCCTGCGCGCACTGCGCCGCGTAGGCGCCGTACAGCCCGAGGTCCTCGTCGGCGAAGACCTGCGGCTGCTCCCACCCGACGGTCAGCGCACCGAGGGTGCGTCCCGCGGTGTGCAGCGGCAGCGAGATCCACGCCTGCAGGCCGGTGAGGTCGTGCACCTCGGCCATCTCCGGTGACCAGCGCGCGCCCTCCTCGGCGTCGTGCAGGACGACGCGGCGTCCGGTGCGGGCGGTGACGGCCGCGGGGAGCCCGCTGTCCAGCGGGATGCGCTCGAACCGCCGCCGGACCTGGTCCCCGAGGTCGGCGAACGCGAGCGCGACCTGGCCGTGGTCGGCGTCCACCACGCCGATCGCCCCGCCGTCGGCGCCCATGCCGCGCATGCCCTGGCTGATCACCGCCGTGGTGAGCTCGTCGACCGTCTGCACCTGGGCCAGGGCGAGGGCCGCCTCGGTCAGCCCGGCCAGCCGTCGGGCCGCGGCGGCCTCCGCGTCCCGGGCGCGCTGCAGCTCGCGGGCGCGGGCGAACAGGTCCGCCTCGACGTCCCGCAGCCGGTTGCGCCAGGTCTCCTCGTCGCCCCCGCGGACGCCGGTGCGGCCGGCGTGCACGACGTCGGTGACGTCCGTCGTGCGCTGCAGCACCCAGCGGACCTCCCCCTCCACACTGACGGGGACGTGGATCGCGCTCCAGAACCGCTCGGACCAGCTGCTGCTCGCCGGGTCGAGGATGTCGTAGCGCAGCAGGGGCAGCGGGTCCGCCCGGCCGGTGCGCAGGGTCCGCAGGAGGGACTCTCGCAGCAGCTCCTCGTTGTCCCCGTTCGGGTCGTCGGGGTTGCCGGGGAACAGCTCGAAGAGGCTGCGTCCGACCAGGTCCTCCCGGGTGCGGCCGGTGACCTCGACGTAGGCGTCGCTGACGGCGACGAGCCGCAGGTCCGGGGTGGCGACGAAGTACGGGACCGGCGAGGCGTTGAAGACCGCCTCGAAGTCGACCGGGGGGACGTCGGGGGGAACCTCGGGCACGGGCGCTCCTCGGTTTCGCCTCCGACAGGACGGCTCATCGTGCCAGGTCACCCGCCGGGCCGCGCCCCCCAGGGGTCGTCCTCACCCACCCGCCACGAGGCGCAGCGCCGCCTCCCTGGTCAGGAACGCCAGCTGCGCCCGCTTGTGCGGCAGGTCCACGAGCGGCCCGGCCTCGAAGCCGGTCCGGCGCAGCCGCCGCAGGGCGCGCTCGTTGCCGGCGTCCGGCTCGACGACCACGCGGGTGGTGGCCGGGTCCGACAGCACCCAGGCGAGCAGGGCGGTGAACAGCAGGGCAGAGAAGCCGGGGACCGGGTCGCCCTCGGCGGGCGCGAGCAGCAGGTGCACGCCGAGGTCGCCCGGGCGGACGGCGTAGCACCGGCCGACCGGGTCGTGCTCGGGGCGGTACGTCTGCGCGAGGGCGACGGGGACACCGTCCAGGCTCACCAGGTAGGCGTGGTGGGTCGGCAGCGCGTCCACGAACGCGTAGACGTGCTGCACCTGCTCGGGGGTGTGGTCGCCCATCTGCCAGAACCGGGCGCGGGGCTGGGTCACCCACCCGTGCACCAGCGGCCCGTCGACCCGGGGGCGCACGTCCGCGACCTCGAGCCGCCCCAGGCCGGGCACGTGCGTCGCGTGGCGGACCGTGCGGTGGTCGGCGGGCCGGTCCCCGGGGACGGGCAGCAGGCCACCGGCCGCCCACAGGGGGAGCTGGTCGAGGGCGTGGGCGTCGTCGGGGACGCCGCTGGCGCCCAGCGGGACCACCCAGCGCGACGCGTCGCGGTCCGCGAGGTCCCAGACCCACCGGGCGACCGGACCCCGGTGGCTGCGGTCGTCCACCCCCGGGACGCTGGCCGCCGCCAGCACGCAGTCGGTGTCCCCGTGCACCGGGGTCGGGGGCACGTCCCACCCGCCGCGCGCCGGGTCGCCCATGCCGTGCACGGGCGAGACGACGTGGGTGCGACCCCACGGACGGGACGGCACGGCGGCGACGTCGCCCAGGGCGGCGCGGGCCAGGTCGGCCGCCTCGTCGGCGAGCAGCCCGCCCGGTGAGAGCAGGCGCGGCAGCGCGTCGGCCACCCGCCCGCGCAGCGACGTCCACGGCCCGAGCAGGGCGGGCAGCCCGGTGGGCTCGCCGGCGGCCGCGAGCCGGGGGTGGGCGGCGACCCGGGCGACGAGCGCGGCCCGCCACGCGGCGTACCGGCCCGCGGCCTCGCTGTCGGCGTCCTGGCAGCGGTCCCAGGCCAGCAGCTCGCGCGCGACGGCTGCGGCGGCGTCGTCGGGCTGCTCCCCGGCGTGCCGCTCGAGCAGCGCGAGCAGGGTG
This sequence comes from Thalassiella azotivora, assembly GCF_054781695.1. Classification (NCBI taxonomy): domain Bacteria; kingdom Bacillati; phylum Actinomycetota; class Actinomycetes; order Kineosporiales; family Kineosporiaceae; genus Thalassiella; species Thalassiella azotivora. The sequence continues at coordinate 50,294 of NZ_BAAGTX010000013.1, read as the reverse complement.
TCGGCGGGCAGCGAGCGGGTGTCGAGCAGGGCCGTGGCCAGGTCGTCGCCGGTCAGCCCGGTGCGCCCGTCGAGCTGCTCGCGCAGCCGCCGGGCCCGGTGCGGGGGAGCGAAGCGGTCGCCCAGGTCGGCGACGTCCGGCCGCTCGTCGTTCGCGCAGACCGCCAGACCGGTGACGTCCTCGCTGCGCAGCGGGTGGTGCTCGCCGGTCCAGGCGGGCTCGCCCGCGGTGTCCGTCGAGCGGACCGGCACCCGCCCGGCCACGAGGCGGCGCACCCGGCCCGACGTGTCGGCGACGACCACGCTGTTCACCGGCTCCACCCAGTCCTGCAGGGCGGCCTGGACGTCGTCCACGGTCCTGGCCCGCAGCAGCCGCGGCACGGCCTCGATCCCGACGGCGGCGTCCACCCGGGTCGGGGTGCGCAGCGTCAGGACGTCGGTCTCCTGGCCGTCGGCGGTGTCGGCCAGGGACGGCCCGTCGAGGAACGTGGCCGTGTCGACGACGACCGGGCCGTGAGGCGTCTGCACCACCGGGACGGGGACGGGCTCGCCCTCGCGGACCGTGACCGTCTCGACGTGCCACGGCACCGGTTGCCAGCCCTCCGCGGTCCGCACCAGCCACCGGTCGCCGTCACGGCGCAGTCGCTCCCGGCGCAGGTCCTCCGCGACGGCCATGGCGTTCGTCACCCCCCACGCGACGTCGCCGGTGTGCCCGAAGTGCTGGACGCCAGGCACCCCGGGGAAGGTCAGGCCCACCACGTCGACGCCGGGGCACACCAGCCGCACCTGCTGGTAGACGTTCGGTGCCTCGAGCACCCGGTGCGGGTCGCCCGCGAGCAGCGGGGCGCCGCTCGCGGTGCGCGACCCGTGGACCGCGACCGCGTTGCTGCCGGACGCCGCGGGTGCGGGTGCGCCGAGCAGCGCGTCGGCGGCCTCGGCGTCCAACCGGTGACGCACGTGCGCCCGCCAGAGGTGGTGCGGCCAGGATCCGAACAGCACGTGCTGGACGAGCAGGACCCCCAACGGGGTCCAGGGCCGCCACGTGCCGGGGACGGTGCCGAGCGACCGCAGCTCCGGCGCCCGGGCGGCACCCTCGGCCAGACCCTCCCGGACGCCGTCGACGTACGCGGCGAGCCACTCGCGGGTGGCGTCGTCCAGACCCTGCCAGGCGCGGCGGGCGGTGTCGTCGAGGCGGGTGCGGCGCGCCAGCACGTCCCACTCGACGCCGGCCGAGCCGAGGAGGGTCGCCGTGGTGCCCTCGGCGCGGTGCCGGTCGAGCTCGACCTGCCAGGCGCGCTCGCGGGCCACCTCGCGTCCCTGGAGCCGGGCGAGGTCGGCCAGGTCGCGGCCTCGGATCGTGGGGACGCCGGCGGCGTCCCTGGTCACGCCGGCGGACGGGGGGGTGGAGGAGGTCGACACGCCGGGGACTGTAGCGCAGACAGGTAAGGCTGCCCTAAGTTGTCGCCTCGTGCCGGGTGCCCACCCGGTCGACGGGTCGACGGACGGGAGGCGCTGTGCAGCGCAGCTGGGAAGCGGTGGTCCTCAAGGCCATGCGCGGCAAGGACTTCACGCTCACGGTGCGCGGTAGCGAGGCCGTCACCGAGCACTACCACCGCGTCCACCTGGAGGACGGCGGGCTGCTCGCGGCCTGCGGGGTCCACCCGACCATGTGGGTACGCGCCTGGTTCCAGCGGGACGGGCGTCCGCACCAGCGCGCCTACACGCTCGTCGACCCGGACCCCGTCGCGGGCCGGTTCGCGTTCGAGGTGGCCGTGCACGACGGCACCGCCGCCCGCTGGGCCCTGGCGGCCGGGCCGGGGGACACCCTCGACGTCACCGTGCAGGGCAGCCGCTTCGACCTGCCCGACCCTGCCCCTAGGCACCTGCACGTGGTCGGCGACCCCGCGTCGCTGCCGGCGGTGAACAGCCTGCTCACCGCGCTGCCCGCCACCCCGGCGACCGTGTGGCTGGAGCACGTCCACGACGACGACACCACCCTGCCGGTGCGCGCCGGTGCCGGTCAGACGGTGCACTGGGTGCCGCGCCGCGACGGCGGGGCGCACCTGCTGCAGACCGTCACGCAGGCGCTCACGACCGGCGTGCGAGACGGCTCCGTCGACCCGGCCCGCGACTACTTCTGGGTGGCCACCGAGGCGGCCACGACCCGGGGCCTGGCCAAGGCGCTGCGCCGGGACCTCGGCGCCGACAAGCGGCGGGTCGACGCGCTGGGGTACTGGCAGGCCGGGTGACCCGCCGTCACACGGCGAGCAGGGCCGAGCGGACGTCGCGCACCCGCGCGTCCACCCCGGCGACGTCGTGGGCCTGGTGGCCGGCCCCCGCGAACGCCGAGCGCAGCAGCTCCACCTGCTCGGCGAGGGCGCGACGCACCTCGTCGTCGCGGGCGTTGCGGCCCACCCGCTCGCTGAACCGCAGCGCCGCGTGCACCACGGACGGCGAGGACAGGGCGTACCAGCGGACGGCGTCCAGCACCGAGGTCACGAGCTCGGCCGGCGTGGGCCGCGGGGCGTGCACGCGCAGCGCGCCGTCGTCGTCGTAGCGCGCCGGTGACGGCGTCCGCCGGGAGACCAGGACCGCCAGGCCCGCCGACAGGTCGTCGAGCGCGTTGACCGCCGTGTACGGGTCGTTGGTCCCCGGGGACAGCGCGCGCACCGCCATCTCGGTGAGCTGCTGGACCGCGAACTCCACGTCCTGGTACGGGCTGCGCGCGTCCCCGACGTCCAGGCACCCCCGCAGCGACGCCTGCAGGTCCTCGCCGTGGCGGCTCGCAGGGTGGACGGTGGCCACGACGGTGTCGTCGACCACGTACCGGCCCGGGCGCACGCGCAGGCCGACGACGACGTCGTGACGGCGGGCCGCGGCCATCAGGTCGTCCTCGTCGACGTACCGGACGTACCCCGCCCGGCCGCTGGTCACGGGGGCCCCCTCACCCGGCGGCGTCGCGTGCGGGTCGCGCCCCTGGCCGACCGCGTCGTCACCGATGTCCGCCGGGTACAGCAGGTCGACGGCCTTGCGCAGGTCGGTACGCACCTCCCGCGCCAGCGTCGAGACCTGGATCGAGTCGCTGATGTGGTGGATGAAGTAGACGAGCACCCCGACGTTGGCCACGGCCAGCAGCACCGCGACGTTCACGGCCAGGTGCGGGACGAACACCTGCGCGTCCTGGTCGCCCGGGTCGCCCAGGACCCGCACGGACCGCAGCACCAGCAGGCTGTACAGGAAGGTCGCCGTGTAGACGCCCAGCACGACCTGGTTGCCCCGGTCGGCCATGAAGTTGCGCACCAGCCGCGGGCCGTACGACGACGAGGTCAGCGCCAGCACGGCCATCGTGATGGAGAACGTCGTGCCCGCCACCGCCAGGCTCGACGACGCGATCGCCCCGAGCACGTCACGGCTGCCGCTCTCGCCGACCCGGTACAGCACGACGTCGACCCACCGAGGCAGGACGACGCCGCGCAGCGACTCGTCCACGGCCACCAGCAGCTCGGCCAGGACGGCCGCGACCAGGCAGAGCGCCGCAGGGACGAACCAGAACCGCTCCCGGAGCCGCTGCAGGACGTTCACGCGGTCGAGCGTGCCAGGACCGGCGGGGGTCCGCCCGCTCGCCCGGCGAGTCGGCACCGTCGCGCGTAGCGTCCCGGGGCATGTGGTTCGACAGCTGGTCCGACGTCGGACGGGTGCTGACCGTCGGGGCCGTCGCGTACGTGACCCTCGTCGTCGTGCTGCGCCTCACCGGCAACCGCACCCTGGCCAAGCTCAACGCCTTCGACCTCGTCGTCACCGTGGCGCTCGGGTCGACCCTGGCGACGATCCTGCTCAGCGCGGACGTCGCGTGGATCGAGGGTGCCGCCGCGCTCGTGCTCCTCACCGTGCTGCAGCTGGCGGTGGCGTGGACGACGAGCCACTGGCCGGCGAGCCGGACCGTGGTCACCTCCCGGCCCACCCTGCTCCTCGTCGACGGGCGGATGCTGCCCGAGCGCCTGGTCGACCAGCGCGTCACCGAGGCCGAGGTGCGCCAAGCCGTGCGCGGCAGCGGGTCGGGCGACCTGTCGTCCGTCGCGGCCGTCGTCCTCGAGAGCGACGGGACGCTGAGCATCGTGACGTCCGAGCAGGCGGGGAACAGGTCGGCGCTGGCCGACGTGCCGGAGATCGGCGCCGAGGTGCGGTCGGACGACGCGTCGGCATAGTGGTCGGGATGGTCGACGTCCTGCTCACCGCGTTCGGGGCCGTGGCCGTCGTCGTCGCGGCGCTGTCCGAGCGCCTGCGCCGCACGCCGTTCACCGTGCCGCTCATCGGCCTGCTCGTCGGGGTGGTCCTCGGTCCGGCCGTCAGCGGCGCCCTGCCGGTGCCGGGTCTGCTCGAGGTCACGACGACGGGGCACGAGCTGACCCGGCTGCTGCTGGCCGTCTCGGTGATGGCGGTGGCGCTGCGCTACCCGATCGGCGCCGTCCGGCCGCGGACCCGGCAGGTGGCGCTCCTGCTGCTCGTCGCCATGCCCGTCATGGCGCTGGTCACCTCGGTGCTCGCCGCGGTGGTGCTCGGGTTCGGTCTCGCCGCAGCCGTCCTCGTCGGCGCCGCGCTGGCCCCGACCGACCCCGTGCTCGCGGCCAGCACGGTCACCGGCGGGCCGGCCGAGGCGACGCTGCCCGACGCCGACCGGCAGGTGCTGTCGCTGGAGTCGGGGGCGAACGACGGGCTGGCCCTGCCGCTGGTGCTGGCCGCCGTCGCGGTCGCCGGGCCGCTGACGGGGACCGACGCGCTGCTGGAGTCGGTGTGGCAGGTGCTCGGTGCCGTCGGGGTCGGTGTCCTCCTGGGCTGGGTCGGCGGCCGCGCGCTGCGCGCCGGCGAGGAGCACGGTTCCACCGAGTCCGGTCCGGCGCTCGTCTTCACGCTCGTCCTCGCGCTCGGCGTCCTCGGGTTGTCCGGGTTGCTGCACGTCGACGGTGTGCTGGCCGTCTTCGTCGCCGGGTTGGCGTTCAACGCGGCGTCGACGGGCAGCGAACGCGGCGCCGAGCAGCCGGTCGACGAGGCGATCAACCAGTTCCTCGTGCTGCCCGTCTTCGTCCTGTTCGGCGCCGCGCTGCCCTGGTCCGGCTGGGCCGACCTCGGGTGGCCGCTGCTCGGGTTCGTCGTCGCGGTGCTCCTGCTGCGGCGCGTGCCGGTGATCCTCGCGCTGCACCGTCCGCTGGGCCTGGGGCTGCCCGGGACCACCTACCTGGCCTGGTTCGGGCCGATGGGCGTGTCCGCGTTGTTCTACCTGTCGATGGAGGCCGACCGGCTGCCCGTCGACGACGCGGTCCTGCTGGCCGGTGCGGCCGTCGTCGCCGCGAGCACGCTCGTGCACGCGGTGACCTCGCCGCTCGGCCTGGTGCTGTACCGCCGGGCCACGGGCGGTCCGGGCGGCGCCCGGGAGCAGGCGGACGACAGGCACCAGGAGCCGGCCACGTGAGCGAGGTCGTGGGCTGGGCGGTGACCGCCGCGGGCGCGCTGGTCGTCGTCGCGACCATCGTCGACGCCGGGAGGACCCTGTGGAACCCCAGCGCGGACGGGCGGGTCAGCCACCTGGTGATGGCGGGCGCCTGGCGGGTGGGCCGCCTCGGTCGGGCCGTCCCCCGCCCGATGACCGGCCCGGTGGGGGTCGTCGGCGTCATCACGACGTGGACCGCGTCGCTCGTCCTCGGCTGGGCGCTCGTGTACCTGCCCCACCTGCCCCAGGCGTTCTCCTATTCGCCGGGGCTGGACCCCGCCTCCCGGTCCGCGGCCCTCGACTCGGTGTACGTGTCCACCGTGGTGCTGGCCACGCTGGGGCTGGGGGACGTCGTCCCGCAGGTCGGGTGGCTGCGGGCGGCCCTCCCGCTGCAGGCGCTGACCGGGTTCGCCCTGCTCACGGCCTCCGTCAGCTGGGTGCTGCAGCTCTACCCCGCCCTGGGGCGGCGTCGCGCCCTCGCCGCGGACGTGCACGCGCTCGGGCGGACGACCGCGCCGGAGCAGCTGGTCTCGCTGGGGTCCTCCCACCCCGCCGGGGTGCTCGACCGGCTCGGCGCGGCGGTCGCGCAGGTCCGCGTCGACCTCGACCAGTACGGCGAGACGTTCTACTTCACCGACGCGGACGAGCGGTCCTCCCTGCCGGCCGCGGCCCCGGTCCTGGCCCGGCTCGCCGAGGCGGGCAAGGGCTCCGGACGCGACGACGTCAGGGTGGCCGCCGCGGCGCTCGACGCCGTCCTGGACGACCTGGCCGACGTCCTGCGCCCGAGGCTCGGCCTGGGCGCCGGCCCGTCCACCCGGGAGGTGCTCGACCGGTACGCGCAGGCTCACGGGTCCTGACCCGGGCGGCCCACCGGCGAGCCGGTCGCGGGCTCTCGGCGGGCGCGCCCGGTGCCGTCTCTCCTACCCTGGTGCCACGATGACGAGCTCACATCCGCACCCCCACGTCCGTCCGCGGCCACGTGATCGACGTGGCGCCGTCTCGTGGGGAGCCGGGCGGTGACCGAGTGGCTCCTGCTCGCCCTGGTCGTCGTCCTCATCACGGCCAACGCGCTCTTCGTCGCCGCGGAGTTCTCCCTGGTCACGGTCGACCGCACCAGCGTCGAGCGCCGCGCCCAGGACGGTGACCGGCGCGCCGAGGGGGTCCTGCAGGCCCTGCGGACGCTGTCCACCCAGCTGTCCGGCGCCCAGCTCGGCATCACCGTCACCTCCCTCGTCGTCGGGTTCGTCGCCGAGCCGTCGATCGCCGCGCTGCTGCGCGGACCGCTCGGGCTGACCGGGTTGTCGGACGCCGCGCTGACCGCGACCGCGTTCACCATCGCGTTCCTCGTGGCCACCGGCGCGCAGATGGTCTTCGGCGAGCTGGTCCCGAAGAACTGGGCCATCGCCGAGCCGATGCGGGTCGGCCGGGCCGTCGCCGGCTTCCAGCGGGGGTTCACCCGCCTCGCCGGCCCGCTGATCCGCCTGCTCAACGGGATGGCGAACGCGGTCCTGCGCGCGGTCGGCGTCGAGCCCCAGGAGGAGCTCGCGTCCGCTCGCAGCCCCGAGGAGCTGGCCTCGCTGGCCCGCCGCTCCGCCCGGCAGGGCACGTTGGAGCCGGGCACCGCCGAGCTGCTCACCCGGTCCATCGAGTTCGGCGACCGGCGTGCCGCCGACGTGATGACCCCGCGCCCGCGGGTCCGGTTCCTCTCCGCCGACGCCACCGCGCAGGACGTCGTCGACCTCGCCGTGCGCACCGGCCACGCCCGCTTCCCGGTCACCGGCGACGGCGTGGACGACGTCATCGGGATGGTGCACTTCAAGCACGCGGTCGCCGTGCCCTACGAGGAGCGGGCGACGCGCCGGGTGCGCGACGTCGTCCACGAGCTGCCCGCCGTCCCCGCCAGCATGGAGCTCGACCCGCTGCTGGGGGTGCTGCGCACCGCCGGCCCGCAGATGGCGCTCGTGGTCGACGAGTACGGCGGCACCGACGGCATCGTCACCCTCGAGGACCTCGTCGAGGAGATCGTCGGCGAGATCGAGGACGAGCAGGACCGGCCCGTCGGGCGCGTCCGGGAGCTGCCGGACGGCGGCTGGTCGCTGTCGGGGCTGCTGCGGCCGGACGAGGCGGAGGACATCACCGGCCTGAGGCTGCCCGAGGCAGAGGAGAGCGACACCCTCGGCGGGCTGGTCACCGAGCACCTCGGCCGGCTGCCGGACGTCGGCGACACCGTCGACCTCGAGGCGGGCGACCTGGCGGACGTCGACGAGGTCGGCGTCCCCGCACGCGTCGTCGTGACGCTCGAGGTGGCGCGACTGGACGGGTTCCGGGTGGACCGGCTCCGGCTGCGGCGCCACCCGCGCGCCGCCGACGTCGGCCGCGCCCGGGAGGATGACGGGGCCGACAGTGCCGTCGGAGCAGCCGGCGGCGCAGGCGGTACCGACGGTGCCGACGACGGGCGGGCGGACCGGTGAGCGACCTCACCGCCGTCCTCGTCGCGATCGCGCTGCTCGCCGGCAACGCCTTCTTCGTCGGTGCGGAGTTCGCCCTGATCTCCGCCCGACGCACCCAGGTCGAGCCGCGCGCCGAGGCGGGTTCGCGCGCTGCCCGGGTGACCCTCAAGGCCATGGAGCGGGTGTCGCTCATGATGGCCGGGGCCCAGCTCGGCATCACCATGTGCTCGCTGGGGCTCGGCGCGATCGGCGAGCCCGCCGTCGCGCACCTCGTCGAGCCCGGGTTCGAGGCCCTCGGCGTCCCCGAGACGCTGCTGCACCCCATCGCGTTCGCGATCGCCCTCGCCGTCGTCGTGACCCTGCACATGGTGCTCGGCGAGATGGTCCCGAAGAACATCGCCATCGCCGGCCCCGAGCGGTCCGCGATGCTGCTCGGACCCGTGCTGTACGGCGTCGTGACGGTGCTCAAGCCGGTGATCTGGCTGCTCAACCAGGTCGCCAACGCCACGCTGCGGGTGCTCAGGGTGCGGCCCCAGGAGGAGGTGTCGTCGACCTTCACCGCCGACGAGGTCGCGGGCTTCGTCGCCGAGTCCCGCCGCGAGGGGCTCCTCGACGACGACGAGCACGACCTGCTGACGGGGGCGTTGCAGTTCACCGACGCGACGGTGGAGTCCGTGGTGCTGCCCGTGGACCGGCTGGTCACCGTGGAGGAGGGCGTGACGGTCGCGGAGCTGGAGGCGCAGTGCGCGAGGACCGGCTTCTCCCGGTTCCCGGTCGTCGACGGCGCGGGCGAGCTGGCCGGCTACCTGCACCTCAAGGACGTGCTGTCGACGCGTGCGGAGCACCGGGACGAACCGGTGCACCCTCAGTGGCTGCGCTCGCTGGTGACGCTCGGCACCGCCACGCCGATGAGGGACGCGCTGGGCAGGATGCAGGCCCGGGGGGCCCACATGGCCCGGGTCGTCGACGACTCGGGACGCGTCGTCGGGGTGGCGGCGCTCGAGGACGTCATCGAGGAGCTGGTCGGTGAGGCCGCCGACGCCGGTCAGGCCGCTGCCAGGTAGCGCCTCAGGTCGCGTCGTCGACCCGGCGCACGACGCGCGCCGGGTTGCCCACCGCGACGACGCCGGCGGGCAGGTCGCGGGTGACGACCGCACCCGCGCCGACGACGGTGTCCGCGCCGATCGTCACCCCGGGCAGGACGATGACACCGCCGCCGAGCCACACGTTGTCCCCGATGGTGATCGGCTCCGCCGCCTCCCACTTCGCCCGGCGCGGGCCCGGCTCGACCGGGTGCGTCGGGGTCAGGAGCTGCACGTTCGGGCCGATCTGGACGTCGTCCCCGATGGTGATCGGCGCGACGTCCAGCGCCACGAGGCCGTAGTTGACGAAGCACCTGGCGCCGACGCGCAGGTGCGAGCCGTAGTCGACCCGCAGGGGAGGGCGGATCTCCGTGCCGACCCCTACCGCGCCGAGCAGCTGCAGCAGCAGCTCGCGCCGCCGCACCGCGTCCCGCGCGGACGTCGCGTCGTAGGCCGCGGTCAGGTCCGCCGCGCGCAGGCTGGCGCGGGCGAGCTCCGGGTCGTCGGCGATGTAGGGGTCACCGGCGAGCATCCGCTCGCGCATGCTGCGGCCGTCGTCGGCGTAGGGGTCCACGCCGACCACGGTAGGGCGGGCGCGGACGCGGGGCCGACCGACGCCCGCGCCCGCGCCGCCCGTGCCCGTGCCCGCGGACCGGTCAGGTCCGGCGCCGCATCCGCTCCATCTCGGCGTCGACCTGCGCCTCGGTCGGGTCGGGGGACAGGTACCCCCAGACGTGGAACGCCAGCCCGATGCCCCACCCGAAGATCGGGAACAGGGGCCAGAAGAACCCGCCGTCGGTCGTCGCCCAGATGACGACGAGGAAGGCGTTGACCAGCACGAAGGCGAGCAGGTGCGCCTGCAGCCCGCGGCGCTCGTCGATCCGCTCGCGGGCCGCCTTGCGCAGCTCCTGCTCGGCCAGCAGCGCCCGGTCGTGCTCCGACAGCGGCTGCGGCGGCGCGCCGGTGGGCCCGGGGTGCGGTGGTTGAGGGTGCGGTGGCTGCCCGGGGTGCGGCGGCTGGGGGTGCGTGGGGTCGGGGTGCCCGGGCGGCGGCGCCGGCCGGCTGCCCCAGGACGGCTGGCCACTCCAGGACGGGTCGGTCCCGTCGCCCGGCGGGGTGGGTCCGGGTGGGTGCGTCATCGTGGGGTCCTCTCGTCGGTTCGCGGCACCAGCCTGTCGGATGGGGTCGGCTCCCGGAAGCCGTTCGTGGCGAACCGTCGGGGCCGTCCGGGCGCCAGGTGGGCCCGGTCCGCCGGCCGGTCAGGCCGGGTGGAGGACGAAGACGGGGTGCCGGCGGGCGGCGGCGAGCATGACGTCGTCCGGGTCGTCGTGCCGGACGCCCTCGAAGAAGGTGCCCACCTCCCAGCCCCAGCGGCGCAGGTAGGCGCGCAGGACGGGGACCTTGGCGTCGTCCGCCAGCTCGGTGGCGGTGAAGCGGACCACCCGGCGGCCGAGGGCCAGCTCACCCTCGCCGGCGGCGCGCAGGTTGCGGACCCACTGCGTGACGCCTCGCGGCGCGACGAGGTAGCGGACGCCGTCCAGCTCCAGCGGGTTGACGGGCACCTCGCGCCACTGGCCGCTGCGGCGGCCACGGACACGCAGCACGCGCGAGCCGAGCAGGCTGATGCCGTGGGCGGTGAGCCAGTGAGCGACGGCGTTGGTGGCGCGCTCTGCCCGGGAGGTCGGAGGTCGGTAGCGGGACGGGTTGGCCACGGGTCTCTCCTGACGGCGGGGGTGGAATGTGAGCGGTGCTCTCGCTCCAGAGTGCCCGCTGTGACGCCGAATAGCAAGAGCAGTGCTCACATGAAAGTGCGGTGCTCTCTGGACGTGGCAGGCTGGAGCCATGCCCACCGCACGCGAGCAGGCCCGCGACGCCATGACCGCCCAGATCCTCGCCGTGGCGCGCCGCCAGCTGGCGGACGTCGGCCCGCAGCAACTGTCCCTGCGGGCCGTCGCGCGGGAGATCGGCGTGGTGTCCTCGGCCGTCTACCGGTACGTCCCGAGCCGCGACGACCTGCTCACCGCGCTGATCGTCCAGGCGTACGACGAGGTCGGCGCCGCCGCCGAGGTCGCCGAGGCCGCCGTCCCGCGTCCCGACCACCGCGGCCGCTGGGTGGCCGCGTGCACGGCGCTGTGGCGGTGGGCCCGGGACCACCCCCAGGAGTACGCACTCGTCTACGGCTCACCCGTCCCGGGGTACCGGGCACCGCGGACCACGGTCGAGCCCGCCGGTCGGGTCGCCCGGCTGGTCCTGCGCGTGCTCGAGGACGCGGCGGAGGCGGGCGTGCTGGACCCTCCGGGCGCCTCGCCGTCCGGTCGCCGGGGGATGGACGCCGCCCTCGTGGCGCAGATGCGCTCCTTCGGGGCGACGTTCGCGCCGTCCCTCACCCCGGAGGTGTGCGCCCGTGCGCTCGCCGCGTGGACCCAGCTCCTCGGCACCGTCAGCGCCGACCTGTTCGGTCACCTCGTGGGCAGCGCCGACCCGGCGGACGCGTTCGTCGGGCACGTGGTGCACTCCGCGGCCGACCAGGTCGGCCTGCCACCCGGCCGCCGGTGAGGGTCGCGCGTGCGCGTCGCCGGCACGGCCGTTGACGTGCGAGCCGGCGCACGTCGCGGTAGGACGGGGAGGGAACGGACGACCGACCAGCCCGGGCACCGCGGCGTGCCCGGAGGAGGAGGACACCGTGAGCACCGTCGGCGACATGCTGGCCACCCACCCCTCGGACGCGTGGGTCGACCGCGACGCCCTCGTCCGCTGCGTCGAGGCGTGCCTGGAGTGCGCCCACACGTGCAGCGCCTGCGCGGACGCGTGCCTGGCCGAGGAGATGGTCGCGGACCTGCGGCAGTGCATCCGCACCGACCTCGACTGCGCGGACGTGTGCGACGCGACCGCCCGCTTGCTGTCCCGGCAGACGCAGCCGGACGCCGGTCTCGTGCGCGCGCTCCTCGAGGCCTGCGCGACGGCCTGCGCCTCCTGCGGGGCCGAGTGCGCCTCGCACGCCGAGATGCACGACCACTGCCGGGTCTGCGCCGAGGCGTGCCGCCGGTGCGAGCAGGCGTGCCGCGACCTGCTCGCCGCCCTGCCCTCCTGACCTCCTCACCCCCGGCCCTCGCCCACCGCCCCTTGCCGTCCGCGCCCTTTGCTCACCACAGCGGGGTCTGCTCACCGCAGCGGGGTGGTGGGCGGCGTGTCGGCCCGTTTCAGCGAGCAGAGCCCGCTGCGGCGAGCAGGGGGTGGGTGGCGGCGAAGGCGGCGACGTCACCGACGACGGTCACGGCCGGTGGTCGCAGCCCAGCACCGGCCGCAACCGAGGCGACGCCCGCCAGGTCCGTGGTGAGGGTGCGCTGCGCCCCGGAGCCGGCGTCCTGCACGCACGCCACCGGTGTGCACCCGGGCATCCCGGCCGCCTGGAGGGCGGCGCAGATGGCGGCCAGGTTCTCGACGGCCATCAGCAGCACCAGCGTCGTCCCCGACCGTGCCAGGGCCGCCCAGTCCACCGTCGAGCCGGGGTGACCGGGCGGCAGGTGCCCCGAGACGACGCTGAACCCCTGGGCCAGGCCGCGGTGGGTGACCGGCACCCCCGCCGCCGACGGCGCGGCGACCGCGCTGGTCACCCCCGGGACGACCTCGACCGGCACCCCGGCTGCCCGGCACGCCAGCACCTCCTCCATCCCCCGGCCGAACACGAACGGGTCGCCACCCTTCAGGCGCACGACCACCTCGCCCGCCAGGGCGCGCCGCACGAGCAGCTCGTTGATCGCCTCCTGCGGGGTGGCCGGACCGCGTGGCACCTTGGCGACGTCGACCACCTCGGTCCCGGGGCACAGCTCGGCCAGGGCGTCGACGGGCCCGAGCCGGTCGGTCACCACGACGTCCGCGGACTGCAGCGCGCGGACGGCACGGACGGTCAGCAGGTCCGCCGCGCCCGGGCCACCACCCACCAGGACGACGCGCCCGCGCGAAGGCGCGCTCACCGGGTCACCGCCAGGCGGCTGCGGTGCGCCCTCGCCCGGTCCACGAACCGGTGCGCTGCCTGCGGGCGCCCGGCCCAGTGCAGGTGCAGGTACGAGGCGTGCAGGGTCGCCCCGGCGAAGCCCTCCGGGGCCGCCACCACACCGTCGACCGCCCAGCGCCAGGCCGGTCCGGTGACCTGCCCCCACCCGGCGGGCGGGTCGCACGCCGTGCGGTGGAACTCGTGCCCGGTCACGCGAGCGCCGGCCAGCAGCAGGGGCGAGTCCCCGAGCGCGACGGCGTCCCGGTAGCCGAGGGTCAGCCGCCCCGTCATCCGCGCCTCGACGGGCAGCGCCCCGCACATCGGGTGGCCGTCCAGCGACCGCGCCAGGTACAGCAGGCCCGCGCACTCGGCGACGGTCGGGACGCCGTCCCGCACCGCCTCGGCGACCGCCGCCCGCAGGGAGGCGTTGGCGGACAGCGCCTCGGCGTGCACCTCCGGGAAGCCGCCGCCGATGACGAGGCCCGCGACCCCCGCGGGCAGCACCGCGTCCCGCAACGGGTCGACGTGGACGACGTCCGCCCCCGCGGCGTGCAGGAGCTCGGTGTGCTCGGGGTAGGCGAACGTGAACGCCGGGCCGGTGAGGACGGCGACCACGGGCCGTGCGGTCCGGCTGCGGTCCCGTGCCGGGTCGCACCCGGGGGGCTCCTCGTGCGGGTCCCAGGGCGCACCGGCGAGGTCCGGCGCCCCGCGGGCGACGTCGAGCACCGCGGCCACGTCGACGCCGCTCTCGACGAGCTCGGCCATCGCGGCCACGTGCTCGGCTGCGCGGTCCTGCTCGGCGGCGGTCACGAGCCCGAGGTGCCGGGACGGGACCTGCACCCGCTCGTCGCGGCGCAGCGCGCCGACGACCGGCACCCCGGCGGACTCGACGGCCCGGCGCAGCTCCGCCTCGTGCCGGGCCGAGCCGACCCGGTTGAGGACGACGGCCGCGACGCGCGTGCCGGGCTCGAAGGTCGTGAACCCGTGCACGAGCGCCCCGACGCTGCGGGCGGCCCGGGCGGCGTCGACGACCAGCACCACGGGGGAGGACGTCAGGCGCGCGACGTGCGCGGTCGAGCCCTCGCCGTCCCGGCCGGTCGCTCCGTCGAACAGGCCCATGACGCCCTCCAGGACGGCGACGTCCGCCGGCCGCGGCGTCGACGCGCCGTGCAGCAGCAACGGGACCACGCGCCCGGGGCCCTGGAGCACCGGGTCGAGGGAGCGGCCCGGCCGTCCGGTCGCGACGGCGTGCCAGCCGGGGTCGATGTAGTCGGGCCCGACCTTGTGCGGGCTCACCTGCAGTCCGCGCCCGCGCAGCGCGGCCATCAGGCCGGTCGCCACGGTCGTCTTGCCGCTGCCCGAGGCGGCGGCCGCGACGACGACCCGGGGCAGGGGTGTGCGTGCGCTGGTCGGCGCGGGCGTGGGCTCGGCGGCCGAGGAGGTGCTCGTCACCACTCGATCCCCCGCTGGCCCTTCTGCCCGCGGTCCATCGGGTGCTTGACCTTGACCATCTCCGTGACGAGGTCGGCGGCGTCGACGAGCGCCGGCGGGGCGTCCCGGCCGGTGACGAGCACGTGCTGGCGCCCGGGTCGGCGGGTCAGCACGTCCACCACCTCGTCGACGTCGACCCATCCCCACGTCAGGGGGTAGGTGAACTCGTCGAGCACGTACAGGTCGTGGGCGTCGGCCTCGATCCGGCGGCGGATCTCGCGCCACCCCTCGCGGGCGTCCGCGGCGTGGTCGGCCTCGGTGCCGTGCTTGCGCGCCCAGGACCAGCCCTCGCCCATCTTGTGCCACTCCACGGGACCGCCCTCACCGGTCTGCTCGTGCAGGCGGCCCAGCGCCCGGAACGCGTTCTCCTCGCCGACCTTCCACCGGGCGGACTTCACGAACTGGAACACCGCGACGCTCCACCCCTGGTTCCAGGCGCGCAGCGCGGTGCCGAACGCGGCCGTGGACTTGCCCTTGTTCTCGCCGGTGTGGACGACGAGCAGCGGCCGGTTGCGACGCTGGCGCGTGGTGAGACCGTCGTCCGGGACGCTCACCGGGACACCCTGCGGCATCAGGCCACCCCCGTCCGGGCGTCGCGGGTGCGGTCGCGCACGGTCGCGGTCAGCGCGTCGGCGGCCACCTCGCCGAGCGGCAGGTGCTCCGCGCCGAGGTGGACGGCGAGCTCGCGGGCGAGTCCGAGCCGCAGGCCGCCGGCGGCCTCGCAGTCGACGACGACGCAGGCGACGTCGGCGGCTCGCAGCCGGGCCGCCGCCTCGTGGGAGCGGACCAGGGCGTCCCGGCCGCTGGTGGCCCGGCCGTCGGTGACGACGACGACGAGGGCCCGGCGGTCGGGTTCGCGCCGGCGCCGGGTCAGGACCGTGCCGAGCGCCTCGTCCAGGCCCTCCGCGAGCGGTGTCCGACCGCCCGTGGCGAGGTCCTCCAGCCGGCGGGCGGCGACGTCGACGCTGGAGGTCGGGGGGACGATGAGCTGCGCACCGGTCCCGCGGAACGTCACCAGGCCCACCGTGTCGCGACGCTGGTAGGCGTCGGCGAGCAGCGACAGGACGGCGGACGCCACCTCGCGGGTGCGTCGGCGCGCGGCCATCGACCCGGACGCGTCGACGCAGAACAGCACGAGGTTGCCCTCCCGGCCCTCGCGCACCGCCACCCGCAGGTCGTCGCGCGACAGGACGACCCGGCCGGTGGGGCCGCCGGGCCGTCGGCACCGCGCGGCCTGGTGCGGTGCCGCGGCACGCAGGGTCCCGACGAGGTCCGGTGCGGTCCGCTCGCCGGCGCGCAGCCGACGGTGCCGCACGACCCGGCCGGTGCTGGTGCCGGTGGCGCGGGAGCGTCGACCGGCGGCACCCCGCCCGACGCCCTCGACCGTGAGGGTCCTCGCCCGAAACGGCTGCGGCTCGTCGGTGCGGCGCCGCGGTGCCGGTGCCGGTGCCCGTGCCGGGGGCTCGGGGTCCGTCGCGTGCGAGGGCTGCCCCGAGTCGCCGGTGGTGCCGTCGCCGTCCGACCCGTCGCGGAGGTCGCCGTGCACCGGCGGCGCGAGGCTCGCGCCGCCGTCCGCGCCGTCGTCACCACCGGGACCGTCATCGGGCCACCCGGGGCCGCCGTCGGGGCCGCCGTCGGGGCCACCGGGGCCGCCGCCGTCCTGCGGACCGTCGTGGTCCGGACCGGTGTCGTCGCCCGCGTCGTCCGGGCCGGCGCCCTGCGCGTCGTCGGGCAGCACCTCGTCGAGCCGGTCCTCGTCCAGGCCGGGCGCGTCGAACGGCGTCCGGCGGCGGCGGTGCGGCAGGGTGAACCGGGCGGCGGCGCGGACGTCGGCGACGGTGACCTCCCGCCGCCCGTTCCAGGCGGCGTGGGCGCGCGCGGCGCGGGCGGTGACGAGGTCGGCGCGCATCCCGTCCACGTCGAACGCCGCGCAGACGTGCGCGACCTGCTCCAGCACCTCGTCGCCCAGGACGACGTCCGGCAGCAGGGCACGGGCCGCGCGGACCCGGGCCGCGAGGTCGGCCTGCTCCGCCGCCCACCGCTCGCAGAACCCGGCGGGGTCGGTCTCGAACGCGAGCCCCCGGCGCACGACCTCGGCCCGCGTGCGCGGCTCCCGGCTGGCGGCGACCTCGACGGTGAGGCCGAACCGGTCCAGCAGCTGCGGTCGCAGCTCGCCCTCCTCCGGGTTCATCGTCCCGACGAGGAGGAAGCGCGCCGCGTGCTCGACGGACACCTGGTCCCGCTCGACCACGGCCCGGCCGGTGGCGGCGGCGTCGAGCAGCACGTCGACGAGGTGGTCGTGCAGCAGGTTCACCTCGTCCACGTACAGCACGCCTCGGTGGGACTGGGCGAGCAGCCCGGGCTCGTACGCCGTGACGCCCTCGGTGAGGGCGCGCTCGAGGTGGAGGGAGCCGAGCAGCCGGTCCTCGGCGGCGCCGACGGGCAGCTCGACGAGGCGGGCGCGACGGGTGACCGCGGCGGGCTCGTCGTGCGGGCCGTCGGGGCACCCGGGGTCGGGGTGGGCCGGGTCGCAGCTGAACCGGCAGCCGGCGACGACGTCGACCGCCGGCAGCAGCGCGGTCAGCCCGCGCACCGCGGTGGTCTTCGCGGTGCCCTTCTCGCCGCGCACGAGCACCCCGCCGACGGAGGGGCTGACGGCTGCCAGCAACAGGGCGAGACGCAGGTCGTCCATCCCGACGACCGCGGCGAACGGGTAGGGGGAGCGGTGGGGCACGGTCAGCTCTCCTGGAGGTCGGTGTCGGGTGTGCGGGCGAGGGGCGGGGGTGCGCCGGCGGCTGGGGCGAGCGCGGCGAGCAGGTCGTCCACCCGCCGCGGCACGGCGGCGTCCGCGGCGATCCACCCGCGGCGTGCCAGCCCGTCGGCCAGGCGCAGCAGCAAGGGTGTGGTGAGCCGGCAGGCGGCGAGCAGGTCGGCGTCCCCGAGCAGCAGCTCGGCCGCTCCCTGCACGACCCGTCCGCCGGTGACGACGGCCACGTCGTCCGCCCAGGCCAGGGCCAGGTCGACGTCGTGGGTGGACAGCACGACGCGGGTGCCGTGGGACTCCAGCCGCTCCAGCGCGGCGAGGAGCTCGACGGTCGCGGCGGGGTCCAGGCCGGACGTCGGCTCGTCGAGCAGCAGCACGCACGGGCGCATCGCGAGCGCACCGGCCACGGCGACCCGCTGACGCTCACCGTGGGACAGCCGGTGCACCGGCCGGTCGGCGAGGTGGCCGACGGACAGCAGCCCGAGCGCCTCCGCGACGCGGGAGCGGACCTCGGCCTCCGGCAGGTCGAGGTTCATCGGCCCGAACGACACGTCCTGGTGCACCGAGGCGGAGAACAGCTGGTCGTCGGGGTCCTGCAGCACGAGCTGCACCGCCTGACGGTGACGTCGGAGGCCCGCGCGGTCGTAGCGCAGCGGCACGCCGTCGAGGAGCACGCGACCGGTCCGGGGCCGCAGCGCACCGGACAGGCAGCGCAGCAGCGTCGTCTTGCCGCTGCCGTTGCCGCCGAGGACGGCGGTGCGCCGGCCCGGGGCGAGGGTCAGCGTCGCGCCCCGCAGCACCTCGGCGGAGCCGGGGTAGCCGACGTGCAGGTCGTCGGCGGCGAGTTGGCGGTGGCTCACCAGCGGCTCCCCGTGGTCGCGCCGGCGTGTGCCAGCACCAGCGCGGACGCGGTGAGGGCCGCCAGCCCGCCGAGGCTGGCCACCACGAACCGGCGCGAGGACGGGCGGTCCTCCGGCAGCACCACGAGCGACGGGCCGCCCCGGCCGGCCAGCCCCTCCTCGAGCCGCTGGGCCCGCGTCCACGCCCGCAGCAGCACGGCCACGACCACGGCGGCGGCGTCGCGGGTCAGTGCCCGGGCGCCGGTGGGTGCCAGCCGGGCCGCGCGCGCGGCCCGGACCGTCGCGACGGCGTCCAGCAGCTCGAACAGCATCCGGTACACCAGGGCCGCGACGTCCACGACCGCCTGAGGGGCGCCGACGCGGCGCAGGCGGGGCAGCAGGTCGCTCATCGGGGTCGTGCAGGCCAGCAGGAGCACCGCGGCGGTGGCCGCCGCGGACCGGCCCAGCACCTCGGCGGTCCGCGCGACGGTCTCGGCGGTGACCGCGAACGCCGGGCCGCCGTCCCAGCGCGCGTCCAGGAGCAGCGGCAGCGCCGCGGTCAGCAGGAACACGGCCGGTGCCGCCAGCGCCCGCCCGAGGGTGGCGGGTGGGACGCGGGCCGGTCCGAGCGCCAGCACGAGGGCCGCGACGAGCACGACGGGGACAGTCGGCAGCGGCGGCAGGACGGTCACGGCGACCACGCCGCCACCGCACAGCAGCAGCTTGTCGGCGGGAGAGCGGTGGCGCCAGGGACCGGCCCACGCGGCGACGTCGACCGCGGGGCCGGCCGTCACGTGGCGTCCGCGGGTGGGGGCCCGGCGGGGGCCGGGTTGACCGGGTGGGCCCGCCCGGACCGGAGCCGGCCCAGCACGAACCCGAGCGCGACGCCGCCGACCCCGGCCTGCAGCGCGAACAACCCGGACTCGACCTCGCCGGAGGACGGCGCGAACAGCGGCTCGAACCAGGGGGTGTAGTCCGGGTGGGACTCCTCGACGGTCGCGGTGGCCGTCGCGTCGGCCCCGACGAAGGCCTCCGCGTCACCGTCGGGGGCCGGGGCGAGCAGCAGGCTCAGCGCGAACGCGGCCACGACCACGGCGAGCAGCGCGGCCGTGGTGACGTGCCGGCGCCACCGAGGGCGGCCTCGGTCCGCGGCAGGGAAGGGGCGGGGGCTCACGGTGCCGTCACCTCCGGGGTGCGACGCAGCACGCCGAGGCGCAGCAGGTCGGCGCCGGCGACGCTGGTCAGGGCGCGTACCACCAGTACGGCGAGGGCGCCCTCGACGACGGCCAGCGGCACCTGCGTCAGGCCGAACACCCCGAGGAACGTCGCCAGCGCGCCGACGAACCCGCTGGAGGGGTCGGGGAAGGCCAGGGCGAGCTGCACGGACGTCGTCAGGTACGTCGCGAGGTTCGCCAGCGCGGCGGCGGTGAACACGCCGACCTCGAGCCGGGCACCGGTGCGCTGGAGCCCGCGGAAGGTCCACCAGGCGACCCACGGGCCGACGACGGCGAACGAGAACGCGTTGGCGCCGAGGGTGGTCAGCCCGCCGTGGGCGAGCAGCAGCGCCTGGAACACGAGCACGACCGTCCCCAGCAGCGCCATCACGGGCGGGCGCAGCAGGACCGCGCCGAGCCCGGTGCCGGTCGGGTGGCTCGACGAGCCGGTGACCGACGGCAGCTTGACCGCGGACAGGACGAACGTGAACGCCCCGGCGGCGCCGAGGAGGAGCCGGTCCTGCGGGTTGTCGCGCACGGTGCGGGTGACGGCCCGGGCCCCGTGGACGACGAACGGGGCCGCGGCGACGGTCCAGGCGGCGGCGTGCAGCGGCGGCAGAAAGCCCTCAGCGATGTGCACGGGCCACCCCCTGCGTGCTGCGCGCGGCCGCGCGGGCCGGGGCAGGTGGGGGCGGGGACGACGTCCGGGGGACGCCGAGGACAGGCCGCATGGCGGCTCCTCTCGTGCTGCGGGTTCCTCGCCCGCGCTCACGGCACCGAGCCGGCGGTCGCCTGCTCGCACCGGCCGTGGAGTGTCCTGGCTCCCGGGTCCAGACGCTGGTGCGTCAGCACGTGCCCCCGGCCTTCCCGGACCCTGCGAGCAGGGCCCAGTGGCGCACGAGGGGAGCACGCTCCCCGGTCACAGTGGCGGGACCGCCCCGGACTCCGGCGCCCTCTCGGGCGTCGTCACCGGTGTTCCTCCGTCGACCGACGGCCGCATCATGGCACAGCCGCCGGCGCCCGTGGACCCCTCGTCCGCGGTCCCCCGGCCCGTCCGTTCCGTCCAGCCCGCACCTCCCCTTGGACCGCACCTTTCCACCACCTTGCGGTCTCGAGTCCCCTACCGACCGCACCTTTACACCGACCTGCGGTCCGGAGGGCGGTCGAGACCGCAGGTCGGTGGAAAGGTGCGTTGGTGGGGGTGGGGGTCGTCCGGCGCTGTACGGTCGCGCCGTGCCGTCGTCCGTGCCGTCGTCCCCGCCGTCGTCCGCGCCGCCGTCTCCACCCGAGTCGGACGTCGAGGCGTCCTCGCCGTCCGCGCCCCCACGTCCTGACCCGGAGCGCGTGACGGTCGTCGGCGTGGGCGCCGACGGGTGGGCCGGCCTGCCCGACGCAGCGAGGCGAACGGTGTTCGAATCCGAGGTCGTCGTCGGCGGGGCACGTCACCTGGCGATGCTCCCGGACGTCGCCGGGCAGGTTCGCGAACGGTGGCCGTCCCCGTTGCGCGACGGCCTGGAGGCGTTGCTGCACAAGCACTCCGGGCGCCAGCTGGTTGCCCTCGCGTCCGGCGACCCGATGGTCTCGGGGGTCGGTTCGACCCTCGTCGACGTCCTCGGGGCCGACCGCGTGGACGTCGTGCCGGCCGTGTCGTCGGTGGCGCTGGCGCGCGCTCGTCTCGGCTGGCCCGCGGAGTCGGTGGCTGTCGTCTCCCTGGTGGGTCGCGACCTGCACGCCGTCCTGCGCGAGGTCGCGCCCGGACGCCGTGTCGTCGTCCTGTCCGCCGACGCGACCACCCCGCCCGCCGTCGCGGACCTGCTGCGATCGTGCGGCTACGGCGGCAGCCGGATGGTGGTTCTCGGTGACCTCGGAGCACCGTCCGAGACGCGCGTCGACACCACGGCGGGCGCGTGGCGGGGAGATGGTCCGCAGCTCAACGTCGTCGCCCTCGACCTGGTCGGTCCACTCGTCGGTGGCTGGGTCGCGGGTCTGCCCGACGAGGTGTTCGAGCACGACGGGCAGCTGACGAAGCGGGACCTGCGCGCCTCGGCCCTCGCGCGGCTGTCGCCGGTCCCGGGGCAGCTGCTCTGGGACGTCGGCGCAGGGGCCGGGTCGGTCGGGATCGAGTGGATGCGCGCCCACCCGACGTGCCGGACGGTCGCCGTCGAGGCCGACCCCGATCGTG
This sequence comes from Thalassiella azotivora, assembly GCF_054781695.1. Taxonomy (NCBI): domain Bacteria; kingdom Bacillati; phylum Actinomycetota; class Actinomycetes; order Kineosporiales; family Kineosporiaceae; genus Thalassiella; species Thalassiella azotivora. Next base: position 28,794 of record NZ_BAAGTX010000013.1, on the reverse strand, counting down.
CGGCGGGCGTGCGGCGCAACGCCTCGCGGCTCGGCGTGCCGGGTCTGCAGGTGGTGTTCGGACGTGCCCCGGATGCGCTGGAGGACCTGACCGCCCCGGATGCGGTCTTCGTCGGCGGAGGTGCGACCGCACCTGGCCTGCTCGACCTGTGCCGCGGCCGCCTGCGCCCGGGCGGCCGGCTCGTCGTGCACGGCGTGACCCTGGAGACCGAGGTCCTCCTCGCCGGCGAGCACTCCGCCCTCGGCGGGGAGCTGACCCGGGTGTCCGTCGAGCGGGCGGCGCCGATCGGCCGGATGACCGGGTGGACCCCGGCGCGAGCCGTCACCCAGTGGTCGTGGACGAAGCCGGTCGCGGCAGAGGGGGTCTGACCGGATGACCGTGCACTTCGTCGGCGCCGGCCCGGGCGCGGCCGACCTGCTGACCCTGCGCGCCGCGGCGCTGCTCGAGGCTGCGGACGTCGTCCTGTACCCGGGCACGTACCTGGACGACGCGGTCCTGGCGCGGTGCCGCGACGGCGTCCGGCTGGTCGACACCCAGGCGCTGGACCTGGACCAGATCGTCGGCGAGCTGGTCACGGCGCACCGTGACGGGCTCGACGTCGTCCGCCTGACGTCGGGTGACCCGTCGGTGTACTCGGCCGTGTACGAGCAGACCCGGCGCCTGGACGCCGCCGGGGTGCCGTGGGACGTGACGCCCGGGGTCCCTGCCTACGCCGCCGCCGCGGCCCTGGTCGGACGAGAGCTCACCGTGCCGCACGTGGCACAGAGCGTCGTCCTGACCCGGACGCAGGCCCGGTCGACGGCGATGCCCGAGCGGGAGTCGCTGACCGCGTTCGCCGCCACGGGCGCCACCCTCGTCCTGCACCTGGCGGTGACCCGCACCCGCGCGCTGATGGCCGAGGTCGCCGGGCACTACGGCGAGGACTGTCCGGTGGTCGTGGTGTTCCGCGCCAGCCAGCCCGGTGAGCTCGTCCTGCGCGGGACGGTCGGCACGATCGCCGACCAGGTCGAGGCCGCGGGCCTGCGCCAGGCGGCCGTGATCCTCGTCGGCCGGGCGCTCGACGCCCCGGACGGCGGCGAGTCCTACCTCTACGCCGCCGACCGGCAGCGCAACCGGGGCTCGTGAGGAACCGCCCTACGAGCCGCCGATCGCGTTCGGGCCGCGGGTGACGGTGCGGGAGCGGAGGTCCTCGTAGAGCGCGTCCCGGGGCGGATCGACCGGGTGGCCGGCCGCTGTCTGCACGGTCCCCTCGACCTGGTGCCGGGCCCGGTGGCGCTGGACGACCGCGACGACGGCCAGCACGGCCGCCAGGGCCAGGGCGCCGAACCGGACGCCGTCCGGCCAGAGCGGCAGCATGCCGCCGATGACGAGCACGGCCAGCGCCGCGCTGCCGGTCACCTGCCAGGTGCGTGGGTGCATGGCTACTCCGTCCTCGTCGGTGTACGACCACCCTGCCAGTCGGTGTGACAGGAGTCGAGGGAGGATGAGGCCCCAGACAGCGCGAGGTCACGAAGCGCGCGCGGTCAATCGGCAGGCTGACCGTCGGGCCGCTCGGTCCGCGACACGGGCCAACGAGGTGTGGGCCGCCTGTGCGCGAGTGGGCCTGTCCGGGAGCGTTCAGTCGGTGCACCGCTCGAGCTCGGCAGCCCACTGCGCGAAGGACTCGCGCATCGCGCTGAGATCCGTGACCTGGACGTCGAGCGCCAGGTCGTCGTCCGCGTAGCGGTCCAGGAGTCGGAACATCTGCGCGAGCACCGAAGGATCGAGTCCTCGGTTGACGTCACGCGCTCGCTGCAGCAGCAAGCGCGTGCTGCAGGTCTTGCTCAGGACGTAGACGTCGACGAAGTCTCGCGCCTCGGCGCGGTCGAACAAGGCCACGAGCTTCCGACCGGCGAGTTCTTCTCGACCGAAGGTGGGCCCTGCGACGCTTGCGGAAGGCGGTTGTCCGGGTGGCGCGTCGATGGCGAGGTCCACGAGGACGTCGTCCTGACCGTGGACGGTGAGTCGGCAGAACGTCGGTGTGTCCCGGGCAAGGAACATACGCCAGCCTTGCTCGCTCGCCGCGGCGACGAAGGCGTCCCGCATCGCCGAGACGTCCCCGTGGGTGGGCGGTGCGAAGAGGTCGAGGTCCTTCGTCGGCCGCGTGGTGAGGCGCTGAGCACCAGGCCGGCGCCACCGGCGAGGAGAAAGCCGTCCGACTCCGGCAGGCTGAAGAACAGCTCGCAGACGGCGAGCTGAAAGGTCGTCAGGGCGAAAGGCGACGCCACGGTTCAGCTCGTGCCTGCGGTCCGGTCGATCAGCGGCTGCCAGGCGGACCGGAGGTCGGTGGGGAGGACCAGCTCCGGCCAGAGGTCCACGAGCAGGGCGCCGTCGACGTAGGCCTCGATGTCCTCGGGTGACCCTTCGCGCAGGACGATGGCGTAGACCCTCGCACGGTCGTGCCGGTCAGCGAGCCGGAACCGGCGCCCCGGCTGCGACCAGTTGAGGTGCAGTGGCAGCTCCACGGTGGCGAGCGCGCGCCCGGCGTTCAGATCGGGCAGGTCGTGCGGCACGACGTACTGCTGACCCCGTCGGCCGGTGACTGTCCGGTAGCGCGGGTGCGGGCGCACGTCGATGTCGAAGCCGGTGGCCTGCAGCAGCCGTTGCAGCGTCGTCAGCGACGGGGACTTCCGGCCGTGCTCGTACGCCGAGACGGCGGTCCGGGAGGTGCCCGCGCGGTCGGCCAGCTCTTGCTGCGTGATCCCGGCGCTGCGTCGGGCGCGTTCGAGGAGCGCTCCGGTCTGCACGTCGGCACCTCCTGGCATCTCGGCAGTATCCGATCGGATACTACCGCGCCGGGCTGGGGGGTTCCTCGTCGTTGATGAAGCGCGGTGTCCACACCGCCCCCGCGTCGGTGACCGTGGTCGCCGACGCCCCGACGAGCAGCAGGCACCGCATGTCCACGGACGCCGGGTCCAGGTCGCCCAGCGTCGTGACGGTCACCGACTCGCCGTCGCGGCCGACGTCCCGGCCGACGACGACCACGGTGTCGGGCTTGCGGTGCTCCAGCAGCACGTCGCGCAGGCGCTCCACCTGGTGGGTGCGCGACCGGGACGCGGGGTTGTAGACGGCTAGGACGAGGTCGGCCTCGGCGACGGCCCGCAGCCGCCGCTCGACCACGGCCCACGGCTTGAGCCGGTCGGACAGGCTGACCACGGCGAAGTCCGCGCCGACCGGCGCACCGGCGCGCGCCGCGACCGCCTGCACGGCGCTGACCCCGGGCAGCACCCGCACCGGGACGTCCGCGTACCGGGGGTCCTGCGCCGCCTCGAACACGGCCGACGCCATCCCGAACACCCCGGCGTCGCCCCCGGACACCACGGCGACCCGCTCCCCGGCGAGCGCGAGGTCCAGGGCCAACCGGGCGCGGTCGACCTCCACGGTGTTCCCGGAGGCGTGCCGGGTCAGGCCGGCCCGCTGCGGCACCCGGGCCACGTACGGCGCGTACCCGACGACGTGGTCGACCTCCGCCAGCGCCCGCCGGGCCTCCTCGGTCAGCCACCGGTCCGGGCCGGGACCCAGCCCGACGACCAGCAGCTCGGCGGCGGCCGACGCACCGGTGGACGGGGCCGCTGTCGCCTCGAGCGGCACCGGACGGCGTCCGCCCGGGTCCGCGTGCCGGGTGTCGCCGGGCACCACGACGAGCGAGAAGTAGGGCACCGTGTCCGGGTCGACGTCGGCGACCGGCAGCCACCGCTCTCCCGGCTGCGAGGCCCGCTCGACGTACAGGGCGCCGTCCAACCGGCCGGCCTGCGCGAGCGCCTCGCGCACCGAGCGGAACGTGCGTCCCAGCTTCATGACGACGGCCGCGTCGGTGTCGGCGAGCCGGCGGGCGAGCTCGGGCGTGGGCAGCGTCCCCGGCAGCACGGTGAGGACGTCGGTCTGCCGCGCCAGCGGGGTCCCCGCGGCGGCCGTGGCCGCCGAGAACGCCGGCACACCGGGCACCACCTCGGTCGGGAACCGCTCGGCCAGCCGGTCGTGCATGTACATGCACGAGCCGTAGAAGAACGGGTCGCCCTCGGCGAGCAGGACGACGTCTCGGCCCGCCTCCAGGTGCGTGGCGAGCCGGGCGGCGGACTCCTCGTAGAACTGCGCCATCGCCCCCGCGTACCCGCCGGGGTGGTCGGTGCCGCCCGTCGTCACGGGGTAGCGCAGCTCCTCCTCGACCACCCCGGCGGGGAGCAGGTCGGCCACCGTGCGCCGGGCGTTGGACGAGCTGCTGCGCGTCCCCGCGTGGTAGGCGACGACGTCCGCGGCCCCGATGATCCGGGCGGCCTTGAGGGTGACGAGCTCGGGGTCCCCCGGCCCCACCCCGACGCCGTAGAACGTGCCGGTGCTCACTCCGCCTCCTGGGCTAGGGCGTTGACGGCCGCGGAGGTCATCGCCGACCCGCCGCGCCGTCCCCGGACCGTGACGAACGGGACGTCGATCCCGTGGTCGGCGGCCAGATCGGCGAGCGCCTGCTTCGACTCGACCGCGCCGATGAACCCGACCGGGCAGCCGACGATCGCGGCGGGTCGGGGGGCGCCGTCGACGAGCATCTCCAGCAGGTGGAACAGGGCCGTCGGCGCGTTGCCGATCGCGACCACGGCGCCCTCCAGGTGCGGCTCCCACAGGGAGACCGCGGCGGCGGTCCGGGTGGTGCCCCAGCGCCGCGCGAGGTCGGGGACCCGGTCGTCGGTGAGGAAGCACAGCACGTCGTTGTCCGCGGGCAGCCGGCCGGCGGTGATGCCGACGGCGACCATCCGGGCGTCCGCGAGCACCGGTGCGCCGCCGTCCAGGGCCTGGCGCGCCGCGCGGGGCAGCTCCGGGTGGACGACGAGGTCCTGGGCGAGGTCGACCTGGCCGCAGCCGTGGATCATCCGCACCGCCAGCTTCTCCGCGCCGGGTGGGAGGTGGTCGAGGCGCGCCTCGCGGCGGATCGTCGCGAACGAGTCGACGTAGATCGCCGGACCGTCCGTCTCGTAGGCGTACCGCCGCGTCGGCGGGACGACGTCGTGCAGCGTGGGGCCGCCGGTCACCGGGGCACCACCGTCGTGGCCGGCACGAGCACACCCCGCCACGGGGTGACCACGAGCTCGCCCGCGCCGCCACGGGCGACGAGGTCACGGACGGTCCCGCCGTCGAGCACGCCGTCGGGGACGACGACGTGCTCGCCCCCGGGCACCGGGCCCGGTGGCAGCGGCGGCGAGGTCACCAGCGCGGCCGGCTCGGGCGCCACCCGCGGCACCAGCGGCGCGTCGAGCTCGTCCACGTGCCACGCCGCCCCGGGCCCCGACCCGCGAACCCGCAGGAAGGCCGCCGCCAGGTCGGCGAGCACGGCCGCCGCGTCGTCCAGCGTCACCACGTCACCCCACCCGGAGCCGACACGCAGCTGGGCGCGGCTCGCGTCCAGCGCAACCAGGCCCAGGTCGCACGGCTGGTCCGCGAGGTCGCCCCGCCCGTCGTCCAGCGCCACGAGGAACTTGCCGGGGAGCCCGGCCAGCGCCGTCGAGCCGCGCAGCCGCTCGTCGAACGTCGCGGCCACCGGACGCACGTCGGCGCGGCCTCCGCCGAACCCCGACTGCGGCGAGACCATGACGTTGCGTACGAGGTCGTGCTCCCGTGAGGGCAGCAGGCCGGTGGCCTCCACCGCGGCGACGACGTCCCCGGCCAGCCGTGGGTCCGCGCCGTCCTCCAGCGGCAGCCCGCGCAGCTGGACGTTCGCCCGGGACGTCAGGTGCAGCCGGCCGTCCCCGAACCGCTCCGCGACGTCCAGGAGACCGAGCAGCGCCGGCCCGTCGACCCGCCCACCGACCAGCCGGACCCGCACGAGCGCGCCGTCGTCGGCGGGCCAGGGGCGCAGCACGCCCGGGCAGCGGTCGGGCCCCGAGCGGGGGGCTGCCGCACGAGGTGGGTTGTCGACGGGTGCGCGCACGACGCTCACGCCTCTCTCGGGGAGATCCGCCCCGCTCCGGAGGGACGACGGGCCGAGTGTCTGGCTGCGCGCCGGCTGGGGCGCTCACAGTGGCGGGACCGCGCCGGTCTCGCACCGGCTTCCTCGGGATCCGTCGTCGTTGTCGCCGGGAATCTAGCAGCGTGCCCTAGGCTGCTCGCGCTACGTCTCGTGGATCAGGAACCCGGTGCAGGTCGGCACGACCCAGTCCGGGGCGGTTCCGCCACTGTGATCCGGCCACGCGCCGGTCAGCCAGACACTGGCCACGGGACCTCCGCCGACAGGGGCGAGAACCCCGAGGAGAAACCCATGCGCATCGCGCTGCTGTCCACGTCCGACACAGACCTGCTCTCGGCCCGGGGGAGCGGCGCCGACTACGCGCTCGCCAACCCCGGCCGCCTCGACCACGAGCGCTCCGTCGGCGAGGTGCTGGCGGGTGCCGACCTGGTCGTCGCCCGCGTCCTCGGCTCCCCGCGGGACCTGTGCACGGGGGTCGAGAAGGTGCGGGGTTCGGGCGTGCCGCTCGTCGTGCTGGGTGGTGAGCAGCAGCCGGACGCCGAGCTGATGCGGCTGTCGACGGTGCCCCCGGGGGTCGCCGTGGAGGCCCACCGGTACCTCGCCGAGGGGGGACCGGCGAACCTCGCGCAGCTGCACGCCTTCCTCAGCGACACCGTGCTGCTCACCGGTGAGGGGTTCGAACCGCCGCGCGCGGTCCCGGAGTGGGGCCTGGCCGAACGGCCCGAGGCCCCCTCCGACACCGACCTGCCCCGCGTCGGCGTCCTCTACTACCGGGCGCACGAGGTCAGCGGGAACGCCGGCTTCGCCCACGCTCTCGCGGACGCCGTCGACGCCACCGGCCAGGCGGTCGGCGTCCCGGTGTTCGCCGGGTCGCTGCGCTCCGCGCCCGACGAGCTGTTCGACGCGCTCCGCACGCTCGACGCCCTCGTCGTCACGGTCCTGGCCGCGGGTGGCTCCAAGCCCGCCAGCGCGTCGGCGGGGGAGGACGACGAGTCCTGGGACGTGGCCCGGATCAGCGCCCTGGACATCCCGGTGCTGCAAGGTCTGTGCCTGACGAGCAGCCGGGCCGAGTGGGAGGCGAACGACGACGGCGTCACCCCGCTCGACTCGGCCAACCAGGTCGCGATCCCCGAGTTCGACGGCCGGATCATCACCGTCCCGTTCTCCTTCAAGGAGATCGGCGAGGACGGCCTGCCCCGGTACGTCGCCGACGCCGAGCGCTGCGACCGCGTCGCCCGGATCGCGGTGAACCACGCCCGGCTGCGCCGCGTGCCGCCGCGGGAGCGGCGGGTCGCCCTGATGCTGTCGGCGTACCCGACGAAGCACTCGCGGATCGGCAACGCCGTCGGCCTGGACACACCCGTGTCGGCGATCCGCCTGCTGCGGCGGATGCGCGACGCCGGGTACCACCTGGGCGCGCCCGAGGACCTGCCCTGGCTGGACCTCGAGGACGACACCGCGGCCGGGGACGCCCTCATCCACGCCCTCATCGCGGCCGGCGGGCAGGACGAGGAGTGGCTGACCACCGCCGAGCTCGGTGACGCGCACGTGCGGATCAGCGCGCAGGAGTACGCCGCGTGGACGGCGCACCTGCCGGTGGACCTGCGCGACGCCGTCGAGGAGGCCTGGGGTCCGGCGCCGGGGTCGCTGTTCGTCGACGACGACGGGCACCTGGTCCTCGCCGCGATCCGCGCGGGGAACGTCGTCCTGATGATCCAGCCGCCCCGCGGGTTCGGGGAGAACCCCGTGGCGATCTACCACGACCCGGACCTGCCGCCGAGCCACCACTACCTCGCCGCGTACCGCTGGGTCGCCCGGGGCTTCGGCGCGCACGCCGTGGTGCACCTGGGCAAGCACGGGTCGCTGGAGTGGCTGCCCGGCAAGAACGCCGCGCTGTCGGCGTCCTGCGCCACGGACGCCGCGATCGGCGACCTGCCGCTGGTGTACCCGTTCCTCGTCAACGACCCGGGCGAGGGCGCGCAGGCCAAGCGCCGCGCGCACGCCGTCGTCGTCGACCACCTCGTGCCGCCGATGGCCCGGGCCGAGACCTACGGCGACGTGGCCCGGCTGGAGCAGCTCCTCGACGAGCACGCCAACGTGGCCGCGATGGACCCGGCGAAGCTGCCCGCGATCCGCGGGGAGATCTGGCAGCTCCTGCACGCCGCCGAGATGCACCGCGACCTCGGCCTCCAGGAGCGCCCGGACGACGAGGAGTTCGACGACTTCCTGCTGCACGTCGACGGCTGGCTGTGCGAGATCAAGGACGTGCAGATCCGCGACGGGCTGCACGTGCTCGGCCAGGCGCCGGACGGCGAGGCGCGGGTGAACCTCGTCCTGGCGGTGCTGCGCGCCGCGCAGGTGTGGGGTGGCCAGTCCCGCGCCGTCCCCGGCCTGCGCGCGGCACTCGGCCTGAAGGAGGGCGAGGACCTCGCCGCCGTGGACGCCGCCGAGGCCCGCGCCCGTGAGCTGGTCCTGGCGATGGAGACCGCGGGCTGGGACCCGGACGCCGCGGACGGCCTGCACGACGACCCCGAGGTGCGGCGGGTGCTGCGGTTCGCCGCCACCGAGGTGGTCCCGCGGCTGGACCGGACCACCGACGAGCTCGACGCGACCCTGCACGCCCTCGACGGCGGGTTCGTACCGGCGGGGCCGTCCGGGTCACCGCTGCGCGGGCTGGTCAACGTGCTCCCGACGGGGCGGAACTTCTACACCGTCGACCCCCGGGCCGTGCCGTCGCGGCTGGCGTGGCAGACCGGGCTGGCGATGGCCGACTCGCTGCTGCGCCGCCACCTCGACGACACCGGCGCGTACCCGGCGTCCGTGGGGCTGTCGGTGTGGGGGACGTCGGCGATGCGCACGTCCGGTGACGACGTCGCCGAGGTGCTCGCGCTGCTCGGGGTTCGGCCGGAGTGGGACGAGGCGTCCCGCCGGGTCAGGGACCTGCACGTCGTCCCGCTGGAGGAGCTCGGACGGCCGCGGATCGACGTCACCGTGCGGATCTCCGGGTTCTTCCGCGACGCCTTCCCGCACGTCGTCGCGATGCTCGACGACGCCGTCCGGCTCGTGGCCGGCCTCGACGAGCCGGTGGAGCAGAACTTCGTCCGCGCGCACGTGCTGGCCGACCTGGCCGAGCACGGGGACGAGCGGCGCGCGACCACCCGGGTGTTCGGGTCCAAGCCCGGCTCGTACGGCGCGGGCATCCTGCAGGCCGTCGAGTCCGGGTCCTGGCGCGACGACGCCGACCTCGCCGAGGTCTACACGGTGTGGGGCGGCTTCGCGTACGGCCGCGGCCTGGACGGCGCGCCCGCGGCGGACGACATGCGTACCGCGTACCGCCGCATCGAGGTCGCGGCGAAGAACGTCGACACGCGCGAGCACGACATCGCCGACTCCGACGACTACTTCCAGTACCACGGCGGCATGGTCGCCACGGTGCGGGCGCTCACCGGCCGGGACCCGAAGGCGTACGTCGGGGACTCGACCAGCCCCGACGCCGTCCGCACCCGCACGCTGCAGGAGGAGACGAACCGCGTCTTCCGCGCCCGCGTGGTCAACCCCCGCTGGATCGGGGCGATGCGCCGGCACGGGTACAAGGGGGCGTTCGAGCTCGCCGCGACCGTCGACTACCTGTTCGGCTTCGACGCCACGACCGGTGTCGTCCACGACTGGATGTACGACCGGCTCGCCCGCGAGTACGTCCTCGACGCCACGACGCAGGAGTTCATGCGTACGTCGAACCCGTGGGCGCTGCGCGGGATCGTCGAGCGGCTCCACGAGGCCGTCGACCGCGGCCTGTGGGCCGAACCGGACGCCGACGTGCTCGCCGCGATGAAGGCCGTGTACCTCGACCTCGAGGGCGACCTGGAGGACCGGCACGGTGGGTGAGGTCCCCGGCGCCGCGTCGGCCCCCCACCGCCGCGTGCGCGTCGTCGGGATCGGGATGGGACCGCACCACCTGACCGCCGAGGCCGCGGACGCGTTGCGTGCCAGCACCTACGTCCTCGCCGCGGAGAAGGCGGACGACGACCCGCTGCTGGAGGTGCGCCGTGAGATCTGCCGCGGCCTCGGGGACCTGCCCGTCGTCGCCGTCCGCGACCCGCAGCGGGACCGCCGTCCCGGCGCGGACTACGACCGGGCCGTGGCGGACTGGCACGCGGCCCGGGCCGAGGCGTTCGAGGAGGCGCTGCTCGGTCGCGACGGCGACGCGGCGTTCCTCGTCTGGGGTGACCCGTCCTTGTACGACTCGACGGTGCGCGTGCTCGACGCGATCTCGGCCCGCGGCCGGGTCCGCCTGGACTACGACGTCGTGCCGGGGGTGTCGAGCCTGTCGCTGCTCGCCGCCCGGCACCGGGTCGTCCTGCACGAGGTCGGCCGGCCGCTGCACGTGACGACCGCGCGCCGGCTGCGGGAGGCCGTCGACCGCGGTGAACGCAACGTCGCCGTCCTGCTGGGCCGTGAACCGGACCTGGACGGGTTGGGGGAGTGGCGGATCTGGTGGGGCGCGAACCTCGGCACGGCGTCCGAGCGGCTCGTCGCCGGTCGCGTCGCCGACGTCCTGCCGCGCGTGCTCGCGGAGCGGGAGGCGGCCCGGGCCGAGGCCGGGTGGGTGATGGACACCTCCCTGCTGCGGCTGCCCGCCGCGGAGGTCCCCGCTCCGTGAGGGGTCAGGTGCTCCTCCTCGGTGGGACGGCGGAGGCGCGGGCGCTCGCGGACCTGCTCGTCGGCGACGGCCTGCCCGTCGTGTCGTCCCTGGCCGGACGGGTGAGCCGCCCCCGGCTGCCGCGGGGCGAGGTGCGCGTCGGCGGCTTCGGTGGCGTCGAGGGGCTGCGCGCGTACCTCCGGGACCACGGCGTCGCCGCGGTGGTCGATGCCACCCACCCCTACGCCCGGCGGATGTCGGCGCACGCCGCCGCAGCCTGCACCGGAGTCCCGCTGCTGCGACTCGCCCGGCCGGGGTGGACCGGACCCGCGACCGCCTGCTGGCACCGGGTCCCGGACCACGACGCGGCCGCCCGCGTCGCGGCGGACCTGGGCCGCCGGCCGGTCCTGACCGTGGGCCGGCAGCCGCTGCCGCACTACGCCCCCGTGCTCGGCGGGCACCCCGCGCTGGTGCGCGTCGTGGAGCCACCGGACGACGTCCCGCGCGCCTGGACGATCGTGCGGGACCGCGGTCCGTACGCGCTGGGCTCCGAGGAGCGGCTGCTGCGCGGGCACGGCGCCGACGTCCTCGTCACCAAGGACTCCGGTGGCGCGTACACGTGGCCGAAGCTCGAGGCCGCCGCGGGGCTCGGCGTCCCCGTCGTGGTGGTCGACCGCCCGGAGCCGCCTGTGGGCGTCGCGTGCGTGGACGGCGTCCCCGCGGCCCGCGCCTGGGTCCACCACGTGCTCACTCCCGCGGGCTCTGCTCGCTGAGACGGTACGGATCAGCCCCGTTCGTCCCGTCTGGGTGAGCAAGGCCCGGCGGCGTGAGCAAACGGTCAGGGGGTGGGGGCGAGGTCGGCGACGAGCGCCTCGACGCGGCGGCGGATCTCGTCGCGGATCGGCCGGACCGCGTCGATGCCCTGACCGGCCGGGTCGTCCAGCGCCCAGTCCTCGTACCGCTTGCCCGGGAAGATCGGGCACGCGTCCCCGCAGCCCATGGTGACGACGACGTCGCTGGCCTCGACGGCCTCGGTGGTCAGGACCTTCGGGGCCGCGGCGGAGATGTCGACGCCGACCTCCCGCATCGCCTCGACGGCGACCGGGTTGACCCGGTCGGTCGGCATCGACCCGGCCGAGCGGACCTCGACCCGGTCGCCGGCGAGGTGCCGCAGGAAGCCCGCGGCCATCTGGGACCGGCCGGCGTTGTGGACGCAGACGAACAGGACGCTGGGGACGTCGGGCACGACGGGCTCCTCGGTGGTGGGTGGACGGAAATCAGGGGGCTCGGAAGAAGCGCCGAGCCCACAGGGAGACGTACACGAGCCCGACGAGCACCGGCACCTCGATGAGCGGGCCGACCACCCCGGCGAGGGCCTGGCCGGACGTCACCCCGAAGGTGGCGATGGCGACGGCGATCGCGAGCTCGAAGTTGTTGCCCGCGGCGGTGAAGGCCAGCGTGGTGGAGCGCGCGTAGCCCAGACCGATCCCGCGGGCCAGCGCCAGCGACCCCGCCCACATCACGACGAAGTAGACGAGCAGCGGGACGGCGATGCGGACGACGTCCAGCGGCCTGCTGGTGATCGCCTCACCCTGCAGGGCGAAGAGCACGACGATCGTGAACAGCAGCCCGTACAGGGCCCACGGGCCGACCCGCGGCAGGAACCGGCTCTCGTAGCGCTCGCGGCCGACGGTCCGCTCGCCGATGCGCCGGGACGCGTAGCCGGCGAGCAGCGGCACGCCGAGGAACACCAGCACCGACAGGGCGATGTGCCACACGGACACGTCGAGCCCGGAGGTGTCGAGCCCGAGCCAGCCGGGGAGCGCGACGAGGTAGAACCAGCCGAGCGCCGAGAACGCGACGACCTGGAACACCGAGTTGAGGGCGACGAGCACGGCGGCGGCCTCCCGGTCGCCGCAGGCGAGGTCGTTCCAGATGATGACCATCGCGATGCACCGGGCGAGCCCGACGACGACCAGGCCCGTGCGGTACTCCGGCAGGTCGGGCAGGAACGTCCACGCGAGCGTGAACATCAGCGCCGGGCCGACCAGCCAGTTGAGCACCAGCGAGGTGACCAGCAGCCGGCGGTCGGAGGTGACGTCGCCGAGCCGGTCGTAGCGGACCTTCGCCAGCACCGGGTACATCATCACCAGCAGCCCGAGGGCGATCGGCAGCGAGACGCCGGCGACCTGGACGGCGCCGAGCGCCTCGCCGAAATCGGGGACGCCGCGGCCGAGCAGCAGGCCCGCGGCCATCGCGGCGAGGATCCACAGGGGCAGGAACCGGTCGAGGGTGCCGAGCCGCTCGACGACGTGGGCCTCGGCCGGCCTCGGGGTGCCGGTCGGGGTGCCGGTCGCGGGGGTGGGCGCGCTCATGCGGTGGTCCGTCCTGACGGGTGGGTGCCGGTGTGGTTCCGGTCGGTGGGTACGGCTCGGGCGGGGGGTCAGCAGGCCCGCTGCGGCACCGTGCGGCGCGCCGCCGCGGCGAGGTGGCCGAGCGCGTCCCGGACGCCGTCCAGCGCGCCGGGTCGCAGCCGGTACCAGGTGAACCGGCCGCGGGTCTCGCGCTCGACGAGTCCCGCGTCCCGCAGCGCGGCGAGGTGGTGCGAGACGAGGGTCTGCTTGAGCCCGAGGGACTCCTGCAGGTGGCAGTTGCAGAGCTGCTCGTCGGCGAGGAGGTCGACGATCGCGGCGCGGACGGGGTCGGCCAGGACCCGCAGGGTCTCCGCCTGCGCGGCGAGGCCGGCCGCCGTCGCCGGTCGCCGCGGGGACGACGTATCAGTCGCTGCTGGTGCCACGCCACCACCACACACCAGTGGTGGCTGGTGCGTCAAGCGGACGGCAGGTGAACGTCCGGCGTCCGCCGCGGTCGGCGCAGCAACGTGGCCCCCGACAGGAGCAGGGCGGCTGCGACCACGGCCAGGACGGGGCCGTACCCGCCGCCGGCCGTCCGGAGCAGGCCGGCGGCTACGGGGCCTGCCGTCGTCGCCGTGGTGACGGCGACCGCGACGGCGCCGGACACGGTCCCGAACCGCGCCGTTCCGACGGCTTCGGCGAGCAGCGCCGGTCGGGCGAGGGTGCCGACACCGAGGCCCAGCCCGATGAGCACGACGCCGCCGGCGACGGTCCCGGCGGACGACGGAGCCAGCAGCAGGCCGAGGGCGCCGCCCGCCTGGACGACGAAGACCGAGCCGGCCACCCGTGCGGTGTCCCACCGCCGGGTGGCCGCGGTCAGCAGCACCCGCCCGGTGACGGACAGCACCCCGAGCGACCCGGCGACGACGCCGGTGAAGGTCGCGGGGTGCCCGGCCTCCGACAGCGCCGCGATGAGGTGCGTGGCCACGACGACGGTCGCGAAGGCGTTGGCGGAGAACGCGACCACGAGGCGTCGCAGCCGTGCGTCGCGCAGCACGTCGACGGCCTCGGTGAGAGCCGCCGGTCGACGGCGAGGTACCGGGACCGCCCGCCCCGGGGGGCGCAGCAACCACAGCGCGTGCGGGACGGCGGTCGTGACCACCAGCACCGCAGCGAGCACGAGCAGGGTGTCGCGCCACCCGAGCCGCTCCGCCAGGACGGTCGTCGTGGGGACGGCGACCGTCGACGCCAGGCCCGCGACCAGGGTGACGACGAGGAGCGGACGGCGGGACCGGGCGCCGAACCACTGCACCACCGCGGTGAAGGCCGGTTCGTAGAGCACGGCGGAGCGGGCGACGCCGATCAGCGCGAACGCGGCGTACAGGGCGGCGACGGAGTCGGCCCGCGCCCAGGCCGCCACCCCGACGGCCGCGAGGACGGCTCCGACGGTCATCACGCCGCGCGGACCGTGGGCGTCGAGAAGCCGTCCGACGGGTACCGCGAGCAGGGCGGAGACCAGCAGCGACAGCGAGAACGCGCCGGTCACGACCGCCGCGGAGGCGTCGAGGTCGGACTGCACCGGCAGGGTGAGGACGGCGAAGGCGTAGTGCAGCACTCCCCAGCTGACCGTCTCGGTCGCCGCGAGCACGCCGACGACCTGCCAGCCGCGTCGGTCACCGTCCGGGGGCGGCGCCGGGCCGGCCCCCACGACCGGCCCGGCACCCTCACCCGGAGGTTGCACCGAGGTGGACGCCGCCGACGCCGCCCCGGTTCCCCCGGCGGCGCGGTCCCCGCGGGTCACCCGCAGCAGGCGGCGGGCTCCGCGACGGCGACGCTGCCGGCCGTCCCGGTGGCCACGGCCGTCCCGGTGGCGAACCCGATGGGGACGGCGCCCGTCGGCAGGGCCCGGTGGTGCTCGTCCACCGCGGTGGCCGGGGCCGGGGCCGAGCAGACGCCCGTCTCCGGCAGCTCGAGGTGGACCTCGTCGGCGGCGCGGGTGTCCCCGGCGATCGCCGCGACGACGGACCTGACCTGCTCGTTCCCCGTGGCGACGAGGAAGGTCGGTGCGCGGCCGTAGGACTTCATCCCCACGACGTACAGGCCCGGCTCCGGGTGGGCGAGGTCCCGGTGGCCGTGCGGGGGGACCGTCCCGCACGAGTGGAACGCCGGGTCGACGAGCGGCGCGAGCGCCCGCGGTGCCTCCAGGCCGGGGTCGAGGTCGAGGCGCACCTCGGACAGGATCGACAGGTCGGGCCGGAAGCCCGTCGCAGCGGCGACGACGTGCACGCCCTCCAGTCGGCGCGAGCCGCCCGCAGGGTCGGTCCCGACGACCGTCACGGTGTCGCCGTGGCGCTCCACCGCGGTGGTGGTGAAGCCGGTGACGAGCTCGACCGCGCCGGTGTCGACGAGGTCGTGCACCGCGCTGCCGAGGCGGCCGCGCGCGGGGAGCTGGTCGGCCGCGCCCCCGCCGTACAGGCGCCGCGGCGAGTCGGCGCGGACCGCCCAGAGCACGCGGGTGCCGGGCTCCTGGCGGGCCAGCTCCGCGAGAGCCGCCAGGGTGTTGGCCGCGGAGTGCCCCATGCCGACGACGAGGGTCGTCCGGCCCGCGTGCCGGTCCCGGTCCCGGCCGAGGACGTCGGGCAGCGGGCCCACGACGAACCCGGCGTCGCGGGCCTCGGCCTCGCCGGCGGCGGGCAGCCCCGATCCGCCGAGGGGGTTGGGAGAGCCCCACGTGCCGGAGGCGTCGACGACGGCTCGCGCGAGCAGGTCCTCGGTGCGGCGCGGGCCGGCGACCCGGACCAGGAGCGGTCGCTCGTCACGCCCGAGCGTGCGGGCGCGGTCCAGGCCCTGGCGGCTCACCGCGAGGACGCGGTGCCCCAGCCGCACGGCGTCCCCCAGCGCGGAGGCGAGCGGCTCCAGGTAGTCGCGCACGATCTCGGCGCCGGTCGGGGGGGTCGTGCCCGCGGGTGCCGACCACCCGGTGGGGCCCAGCAGCTCGGCGGCGGCGGGGTCGACGATCCAGCGCCAGGGGGTGAACGTGCGCACGTGCCCCCACTGCGCGACCGCGGCCCCGGGGTGGTCGCCGGCCTCCAGGACGACGACGTCGAGACCGCGCTGGCGCAGGTGCGCTGCGGCTGCGAGCCCGACCGGGCCGGCCCCGATGACGACGACGGGCAGGTCGTCGAGGGCGGTGGTGGTGACGGTGGTGGTCAGCGTCTCGGTCACGGTGCCCTCCTCAGGCGCTGCAGGTGGCGGAGGTGGCGGCGTCGGTCGTGGCCGAGCCGGTGCGGGCCGTGGTCGCGGCGTGCAGCCGGCCGGCGACGCTGCGGGCCACGCGGGCCCACGTGCCGGGACGGCAGCACGCGGCCAGGCGCTGCAGGGAGCGGGCCCCGACGGTGCGCTCGTGCTGGGCGCGGCGCTCGGCGACCACCTCGGTGGACTGGACAGGGTTCACAGGGACCTCCTCGAGAGAACTGGTTCGACGAACATCTAAACACCGATTCGACGAACGTCAAAGCAAATTTCGAGATTTCTCGAAGAACTCCCATCGAGCCCGTAGCCTGGGCGCATGACCTCGGTACCCGCCCTCGCCACCTGCTGCGCACCCGCCGCGACGGACGTCGACGACGAGGCGGCGACGGAGCTGGCGCGGACCTTCAAGGCCCTCGCCGACCCGGCGCGGGTGAAGATCCTCTCGATGCTGCTGCGCAGCGACGAGCTGTGCGCGTGCGACGTCTCCGGGGCCATCGGCAAGACCGCGGCCACCACGAGCCACCACCTCAAGCTGCTCAAGGACGCCGGCCTGGTCACCGGGGAGCGACGCGGTACCTGGGTCTACTACTCGCTCGTGCCGGAGCGACTGGCCGCGGTCGCCGACGCCCTGCGGCTGCGCGACGTGCGCGCGCCCTGACCGCCTCCCGCCAGGGCAGGCGCACGCGCCGGCCCCCGCCGGAGGGCGACCGGCCAGAGGACCGGTGCGCCGTCCTCAGCGGTCGCCGGTGACGTCCTCGCGCTCGCCGGGCAGGGAGTCGCCGCGCTCCGGCCCCGCGGCGTCGACGCGCTGCGGACCGCCCTCGGCCTCCGTCGCCCGGCCGTCCTCGCGGTCGTCGTCCCCCGCGGCAGGGTTGGCCGCCCGGGCCTCCTCCGCGGCGTCCTTCGCCTGGTCCAGGCTCTCCCGGGACCTCTCCAGCGGCTCCTCGCTCACCGGTGCTCCTCCGCTCTCGCCGTCACGGCCCGGTCGGGCCCACCGGCCGGACCGGCCGACCGGTGCCCTCACCCTGCACCGCGCGCGCCGACCCCGCCATCGGTGGACCGGGCACGGACCCACCACAACGCGGCGCCGACCACCAGCACCGCCCCCCCGGCCAGCACGGAGCTCGCGGGCAGGCTCAGCGCCACGGCGAGGCAGCCCACCAGCCCCACCACGGGGACCACCCGGTCGCCGTCCAGCCGCAGCGCCGAGGCGTTGGCCACCGCGTAGTACACGAGCACCGCGACGGAGGAGAAGCCGATCGCGTCCCGGACGTCGGCGAGCAGCACGACCACGACGACGACCAGCGCCACCGCCAGCTCCGCGTGGTGGGGGACGGCGTGCCGGGGGTGGACGGCCGCCAGCGTGCGCGGCAGGTGACCGTCGCGGGCCATCGCCAGGGTCGTGCGGGAGACGCCGAGCTGCAGGGACAGCAGGGAGCCGGCCGCGGCGACCACCGCCCCCACGCGGACGGCGGGTTCGAGCCACGTGGCCCACGTCGAGCGCGAGACCGCCTCGGCGACCGGCGTCGAGGTCGAGGCCACACCGTCGGGGCCGAGCGCGTGCAGGACCGCCAGGGCCACCAGGGCGTACGTGACGAGCGTGGCCCCCAGGGCCACCGGGACCGCCCGCGGGATGGTCCGCGCCGGGGCCCGGACCTCCTCCCCGAGGGTGGCCAGCCGGGCGTACCCGGCGAAGGCGAAGAAGAGGAAGCCGGCGCCCTGGAGCACCCCGAGCGGGCCCGGGGTGGGCCCGCGCACGGCTCCGCCGGCTGCCCCGCCGGCGTCCCCGACGCCCGGGGCGCTCGTCGCGACGGCGACCACGACGGCCGCCAGCACGACGAGCACCACCGCCACGACCACGCGCGTCACGGCCACACTGCGCTGCACGCCCAGGTAGTTCACGACCGTCAGGGCGACGACCGTCGCCACGGCCACCCACGTCGCCTGCTCGGGCCAGGCGTACCAGCCGACCGTCAGCGCCATCGCCGCGCAGCTCGCCGTCTTGCCGACGACGAAGCCCCAGCCGGCCAGGTACCCCCAGAACGGGCCGAGGCGCTCGCGGCCGTAGACGTACGTGCCCCCTGACTGCGGGTGACGGGCGGCCAGGCGCGCGGACGACGTGGCGTTGCAGTACGCGACCACGGCGGCCACGGCGAGGGAGACCAGGAGCAGGCCGCCGGCCGCGCCGGCCGCGGGCGCGAACGCCGCGAACACGCCGGCGCCCAGCATCGCCCCGAGGCCGACCATGACGGCGTCCCCGAGGCCCAGACGCCGGGCCAGAGCCGGTTGCTGCACCGCGCCAGGGTGCCAGGCCCGCGCTCAGCCGGTGCGCTGCGCGAGCTCCACGACCAGCGCCGACTCCAGCGCACGGAGGTCGACCTCGGTCGTGGCGCGCCGCTGCACCGCGGCCAGCACCTCCCCGGCCGGGACGTGCGGGTTGGCGGCGATCAGCCGCTCGGTCAGGTCGAGGAGCACGATCGTGCGGTGGGTCGCGTCGACGGCCTGACCGGCCGCGGTGTCGCTCGCCCCGGGCTCGGTGTCCGGCGGCAGCTGCTGGATCGTCACGGCTCTCCCTGGTCGCGCCCGCGGGTCGACTGCCTGACCCGGCGACACCGTACGTCGTGACGAGCGTCAGCGCTAGGTCTGACCACCGTTCGGGTGCGCGATGACCGCGCCGCGACCGGTCAGCGCTCGACGTACTCGGCGCGCAGGTTCTGCAGCCGCACCTGGCCACGGGCGACGAGCCGCTCCTGCTCGTCGCGCACCTCCACCTGCCACAGCTGCTGCAGCCGGCCCCGGTGCAGCGGCGTGGCGGTCGCGCGCAGCGTCCCGGTCGTCACCGCCCGCAGGAAGTCCGTCTGGTTGCTGACGCCCACGACCTTGCCCGCCTCGCCCAGCCACAACGCCCCGGCGACGCTCGCGGCGGTCTCCACCACCGCGCAGTGCACGCCGCCGTGGACGATGCCGTAGGGCTGGTGGTGGCGCGCGTCGGCGTCCAGCTCCAGCACGACCCGGTCGCCGGCGGCCTCGACGGTCCGCAGCCCCAGCAGCTCGACCAGGCCACCGCCCAGCGCGTTCGTCGTGTCGCTCGTCACGTCGTCACCCTAGCCAGGTGCGTGCCCGCCACCCGGTCCACGGCTCCGGCGCGCGTGCTCGCGCCCGCCGGGGTAGGAGTTCGGGGTGACGACGAACGAGCCGGCCGACCGGCTGCGACGAGCGGCCGCCGACGTCTTCGGCTGGGACGACCTGCGCCCCGGGCTGCTGCGGGCGATGACGGCGGTCCTGCAGGGCAGGGACACCCTCGCGGTGATGCCCACCGGGCACGGCAAGTCGGCCGTCTACCAGGTCACCGGCACCCTGCTCGACGGGCCGACGGTCGTCGTCTCGCCGCTCATCGCCCTGCAGCGGGACCAGGCCGCCGGCATCGAGGAGCACCCGCGGGCCGGAGGAGCGGTGACGGTCAGCTCGGCGCTGTCCCGCCGGGCGACGGAGGAGGCCTGGGACGCCGTGGGCTCGGGTCGGGCCCGGTTCCTGCTGCTGGCGCCGGAGCAGCTGGCCCGGCCCGACGTGCTGCGCCGCGTGCGGGACCTGCGCCCGGCGCTGCTCGTGGTCGACGAGGCCCACTGCCTGTCCGGGTGGGGCCACGACTTCCGCCCCGACTACCTGCGGCTCGGGGACGTCGTCGACGCCCTCGGGCACCCGACGGTGCTCGGCCTGACCGCCACGGCCGCGCCCCCGGTCCGCGAGGAGGTGGTGCAGCGGCTGCGGATGCGCGACCCCCTCGTGGTCGTGCACGGCTTCGACCGCCCCGAGATCGACCTGGCCGTCGTCCGGCACACCGAGCGCGCCGACCAGCAGCGCGCCGTGGTCGACGACGCGGCGGCCGTCGAGGGGCGCGTGCTCGTCTACGCCGGTACGCGCAAGGACACCGAGCGGCTGGCCGCCGACGTCGCCGGCCGGGGACGGCGCGCCGCCGCCTACCACGCCGGCCTGCGCGCGGCCGACCGCACCGACGTCCAGGAGCGGTTCGGGAGCGGCGACCTGGACGTCGTGGTGGCGACCAGCGCGTTCGGGATGGGCGTCGACGTCCCCGACGTGCGCGCCGTCGTGCACGCCGCCGCGCCGGGCTCCCTGGACGCCTACTACCAGGAGGTCGGCCGTGCCGCGCGGGACGGCGAGCCGGCCCGCGCCGTGCTGCACTACCGGCCCGAGGACCTCGCGGTCCGCAGGTTCCAGGCGCTGCGCGACCCCGACGCCGACGAGCTGGCGGGCGTCGTCCGGGCCCTGCAGCGCGACGGCGACGCCGGACGGCGCGTCCGCGCCACCGCGCTCGCCCGCCGCCTCGACCTGCCCGCGCGGCGCCTGACGGGCCTGGTCAACCTGCTCGAGCAGGCCGCGGCCGTCGACGTCACCGCACGCGGCGTCCGGGCCCGCCGGGGGGTCGACGCCGACGAGGCAGCAGCGAGCGCGCGCGAGCTCGCGCAGGCCCGGGTCCGGGTGGACCGGACCAGGGTGGAGATGGTGCGGTCGTTCGCCGAGACCACCGGGTGCCGGCGCCAGCTGCTGCTCGGCTACTTCGGGGAGGAGCTGCCCGACCTGTGCGGGGCCTGCGACACCTGCCGCTCGGGCCGCGCGGGCGAGCACCGGGAGCAGGTCGAGGCCGACCTCGTCGCCGGTGCCGCCGGGTCCTTCCCGCCGCGCACCCGGGTGCGGCACCGCGAGTGGGGGCCGGGCGTCGTGATGAGCCACGAGGGGGACCGGTTCACCGTGCTCTTCGACGCCGAGGGGTACCGGACCCTCGCCGCCGGGCTCGTCGCGGACTCCGACGTCCTGGTCGCCGAGCCCGGCTGACCGGCGTCCCGGCGCCACCGCAGCCGTCGCCCTGCCGTCGCCCAGCGGTCGCTCAGCCGTCGTGCCCGTCGGCACCCGTCACGGCGCCGGCCGGCCAGCCGCGGGTGTCGGCGGGGTCCTCCGGGTCACGGGGACGCTGGAGCAGGCCGACCCGCCCGGCGAGCTCGGCCGCCTCGGCGCGGTTGGCCACCCCGAGGGTGCGCAGCAGGGTCGCGGTCATCCGCTTCGCCGTCCGCTCGGAGACGTGCAGCTCGGCGGCGACCTGGGCCGTGGTGCGGCCCTCGGCGATCCGTCGCCACAGGTGCCGCTCCGCGCCGCCCACCCCGGGTGGCTGCGGTCGTGCACCCACCCGCGAGACGCGGCGCAGCAGTGCCGGGGGCAGGACCGCCCACCCGCCCGCGGCGGCCAGCAGCGGCGCCACCAGGTCCTCCGGCTCGACCGACTTCGGCAGGAAGCCGTGCGCACCGGCCTCCAGGGCGGCGGTGGCCAGGTCGAGGTCGTCCGTCCCCGACAGCGCCACCACCCGGCACCGCGGCTCGGTCCGTCGCACCGCGGCGATCGCTCGCAGACCACCCGGCTCCGGCATGAGCAGGTCGACGGCGACCAGGTGCGGCAGGTGACGATGGGCCAACGCCCCGGCGGCGCTGGCGTCCGCGGTGGTGGCGACGACCTGGACCCGCCCGCCGGAGACCTCCGGCAGCAGTGTCACCAGCCCGCGCACGAACAGCGGGTGGTCGTCGACCACGACCACCCGGACGTCACCGTCCACCCCGAGCAGGTCCACGCAGGCACCCCCGTGCCGCTTCGTCCCGGTGGGCCACCGCGGCCCGGCCGGACACCGCCCGGCCGGTACCCCACCCGGCGACGGGCATGCCGTCACCTCGACGGGGAACACCGGGGTGACGACCTCGGAGGCAACGTGAACCACCCAGCGACCCCGGCAGCCGCCCAACCCGCGACGGCACCCGCCCCGTCCGTCCTCGCCCGGGTCGCCGAGCACGAGCTCCTCGGGCCGTTGCGCGTGCAGCGCAGGCTCCTGCACACCCTGCGCGAGAGGCACCGGCGCGTCCCCGGACCACCGGTCTGGCCGGTGGCCGGCGGTCACCCCCAGGCCGACCCCGCGGACGACGTCGGGCCGGACCTCGACGGTGACCTCGACCTGGCGATCGCCTGCGCCGACGACGTCCTGGGGGTGCTCGACCTCGTCGTGGCGCTCGCGTCGGGTCGCCGCGACCCGGAGCCCTGCCCGGTCGACGAGGTCCTGGTTCGCGCCTGCCGGCCGTGGGCGCTCGTCCCGCACGTCACCCGACCGGCGGCACGGACCACCGTGGACGGCCGCCGGCTGCTCGCCGTCGTCCGCAACCTCGTCGCCAACGCCAGCCAGCACGCCCTCGAACCGGGTCCCGTGCGCGTGCGGGCGACGTTGCTCCGCGGTCGGGTGCAGGTGCGCGTGCACCAGCCGGGACGCCTACCCGACGTGGTGCCCCACGCCCTGGCTCGACGCGAGCCGCCGGCCGGACCCCGCGGCCTGGGGCTGTGGCTGGTGCACCGCCTGGTGGACGACATGTTCGGGTCCGTCGTCGCCCGACAGGACCCCGACCGGACGACGTGGTCCGTGCGCGTCCAGGTGCCGGCGTGCCAGCTCCCGGGCGACGAGCAGGGCGGTCAGGACGAACGCGGCGGCCACCGGGCCCCGAGCCGGTTGCACGGCGACGGCCGACACGGCCAGCACGTACGTGGCGAGCAGGACGCCGTGCAGCGCCCGTGCGCGTGAGGTGAGCACGAGGGACCTCCAGGGACGGCGGGGACGGAGTGGTCAGAGCACGAGCAGCGCCAGCGAACCCACGGCCAGTGCGGGAACCGTGGTGATCACCGAGGCGGTGGCCGCGGTACGGCGGTCGAGGGCGAGGAGCGGCAGCAGCGCGTCGCCGTCCTGCGCGACGGCGTTCGCCAGGAGCGCCGGGGCCCCGGCGGCACCGGCGAGGTAGGCGCTGGTGAACGCGATCTGCATGCCGCAGCCGGGCACCAGGCCGACGAGGGCGCCGACCAGCACCCCGGCTGCGCCGGCCAGCGGCAGCGCCTCCAGCGGGAGCCCGACGGTGTTATCGAGCAGGGACAGCGCGACGTAGGCGACCGCCACCCAGACGACGACGAACGCGGTCTCGGAGGCGGCGTGCCGCAGCCCGGTCGGCAGGTCCGCGGTCCAGCACCCGGCGTCCTCGCCGGCGTCGTCGGCGAACCGGCCGCGCCCGCGGACGAAGATCGCGACGCACAGGCAGGTGCCGAGGGCACCGACCACGAGCGGCACGTCCACCGAGCCCCCGGCGCCCAGGAGGGCGGGGTCCAGGAGCCGGAAGGAGACGGGGACGCCGACACCCGCGCCGGCCCCGGCCACGAGCCAGAACGCGAGGGCCACCGGACCGACGCCGTGCAGGACGCGGGTGCGCGTGCGGTCGAGCCCTGACCGCGGAGTCGGGAGCGGGGACGTCGGCGGGCGCACCTGGCCGGGCACCGGCGGGGTCGCCGCCGACCGGTCACCGGACCGTCCGCGACGGGGGTCGATGCCGAGGGCGTCGACCGCGAACCCGGTGACCAGCCCGGTCACCAGCAGGACGACGTGCACGGCCACCGCGGTGCCGGGCGAGCCGGCCAGGAGCACCCAGGACGAGTCACCCATGGTGGCGGTGAGCGCCGCGACGACGGTGCCGAACGAGACGTTGCCGCTGACGTACAGCGGCACGACGAGCACGGCGCCGCCGCACCCCGGGGAGACCCCGAGCAGCGCGCCCACGACCGGGCCGCGGCGGCGGTACCGGTGCAGGGCGTCCTGCAGCCGCTGCCCGTGCCGCCACCGCAGCCACGCGGCGGCGGCGGCGAACAGCGCGACGTACACGCCGACGTCCAGGAAGGCGGCGGACAGCGGCTGCAGGACGACCTCGTCGACCACGGGAAGCTCCTCACGAACCGTCGGACCGGACGGGCCGGCTCAGGTCAGGGCGTCCTTGGCCTTCTGCAGCAGCGTCTGCGGGTCGGCCGGCGGCGTCCCGTACAGCCGCGGGTCGCCCGGGGGCAGCGTCGGGCGCTCGCCGTGCGCGGTGATCGGCCCGAAGGTCAGGTCACCGCGACCGTCGGCGCCCGGACCGCTGGCCCAGCGGCCGTCGGTGGCCTGCGGTCCGTCCGAGGCGACGAGGAACGTGCGCGCGAACTCCTCGTGCTCCTCCTCGAGGTCGAAGGCCTCGGGGACCGGGACGCCGTCGAGGCCGTCCGCCTGGATCTCCTCGATCGCCGCGAGCCACTGCATCTGGTGGTAGTGGTCACGCGTGATGAGGAACCGGAGCATGTCCTTGACGCCCGGGTCGTCGGTCATGTGGAAGAGCCGGGAGACCTGGAGCCTGCCCTGCATCTCCGCCGTGGCGTTGTAGTGGAAGTCGGCCAGCAGGTTGCCGCTGGCCGTGACGTACGCCCCCGACCACGGCACGCCGTTGCTGTCGTGCGGGTACGCGCCGCCACCGTTGACGATGGTGTGCTGCGGGTTGGACGCCCCGTACGTCGCGGCCAGACCCTTCGTGTTGTCGGCCTCGTCGACGCTGAGCGGGGAGGCGTTGAGGAGCCGGTCGACCATCGTGGCGATCATCTCGACGTGGGCGAGCTCCTCCGTCCCGATGGACAGCAGCATGTCCTTGTACTTGCCGGGCAGCCGGCAGTTCCAGCCCTGGTAGAGGTACTGCAGGGCGACGGTCATCTCGCCCCACTTGCCGCCGAGCACCTCCTGGAGCCGGCGGGCGAACGCGGGGTCGGGACCGTCGGGCTTGGCCTCGAACTGCAGGTCGTGGACGTGGGTGAACATCGGTGTCCTCCGGTGGTTCGGTCGGTGCCGCCGCCGTCCTGCGGCGTCACCCCCCACCGTTCCCACCCACGACGTCCCCGCGGGGCCGGGCCGTGGCCCCCGGGGGCCAGCCCAGCCGTCGAGCCGTCGACCGGGTCCGAGCCGTCGACCGGACCTGAGCCGCGGACCGGTCCTCAGCCCTGTGTGGAGCCCTCAGGTCGCGCGGGGCGGTCCACGGCGTCACCACCGGCGTGCCGGGCCGCGGGCGGCGGCCCGGGCTTGACCGCCAGCGGCACGGCCGCCGCGCCGCGCCGTCGCGCCCCGACCCCGAGGTCCCCGGACCGCAGCGCCGGGTGCCCCTCCACGACCTGGCGGGCGACGTCGCGCAGCTTGACGTTCGCGTCCTGGGAGTAGCGGCGCAGCACCGCGAACGCCATGTCCGGGGTCAGGCCGTGCCGCTCCATGAGGATGCCCTGCGCGAGGCCGATGCCGTGTCGCGAGGTCATCGCCGTGCGCAGCCCGTCCGCCTCGCGGCTGGCGGCCAGCGCCAGGGCCGCGTGGACGGCGAACACCTGGGCGACCTCCACGTCGGCGGCGTCGAAGGCGTCGGCCGACCGCGCGTACAGGTTGAGCGCGCCGATGGTGCCCTCGGGAGCCGCCAGGCGGACGGTCAGCATGCTCCCGAGGCCGAGCTCGACCGCGCGGGGCGCCCAGCGTGGCCAGCGCCGGTCGACGGTGAGGTCCTGGGCGACGTATGCCGTGTGCTCGCGGATCGCGTCCAGGCAGGGCCCCTCGTCGAGCTCGTACTGCGCGCTGTCCGCCCGCGCGACGACCGGGTCGGTGCACGCGGGGGTCTCCACGGCTCCCTGCCCGACGCGCAGGGAGACCCCCGCCGCGTCGCAGCCGTCGACGGTGCGCGCCGCCAGCCGCACCACCTGCTCGAGGGTGTGCTCGACCTCGCGCGCCGAGGACATCTCCTGGGCGAGCCGGGCGAACGTCTCGGGCGAGAGCGGTTCCGTCATGCGTGCGGCACCTCGATCGGGGACGGGACGCGGGGGGCGCCCCGGGGCAGGTACCCGGTGAACCCTACGCTTCCGGCGGGCAGCGGGCTCGGCGCTGCTCTAGCGTGTGCGGGCCAGCACCTCGCGGACACCGGCCACCAGGGAGCAGACGTCATCGCACTCCAGCAGGGCCCGCCGCCGCACCGGCTGACGGAGCCACGCCGCACGTGGGACCTGCCCGGTCTCACCAGCCTGGCACGGGTGCGCCACGGACTGACGGAGGTCGTCACCGCCGGGGGGGTGCCCCGGCGCGACGGCTGGCCGCAGGACGTCGTCGGGCGGTTGGAGCTCGTGACCACCGAGCTCGGCGCCAACGCGCTGCGGCACGCGCAGGGGCCCGTCGCGGTGGAGGTCGCCCGCACGGACGGCGGCTGGCTCGTCCGTGCGAGCGACGGTCGCCCGCACGTGCCCCCGCACCTGCCCGACCCGCGTCCGCCGGGCCACGGAGGGCACGGGCTGGAGGTCGTGCGGCGGCTGTCCGTCGAGGTCGGCTGGTACGTCGACGGCGCGGCCAAGCACGTGTGGGCCGTGGTCCGGGACGACACGACCACCTTGCCGCTGGACGGCGACGCGCCCGCCCCGCCGCCCGACGGCGCCGACCCGGCCTGACCTGAGCCCGCTCGACCGGAGCCCGCCGCCTCGTCCCGGCGGGCTGCTCAGGCGTCGTCGGGACGCCGGGTCAGCACGCCGTGGATCCGGGCCCGCACGGCGTCCGGCAGCAGCCCGGCCGCGGCGACCTGCGCCTTGTTCAACGCGGTCCGGGCGGCGCCCGACCCGGGGGTGACCTGGCCGCGGCCGGCGAGCAGCGCGTCCAACCCGGCCAGGGCGACGTCCTCGGGGTCGTCCTTGGGGCCCTCGGCGGCGCGCGTGCCCTGCATCCCCGCCCGGTCGAAGAACGCCGTGTCCGTCGGGCCGGGCAGGAGGGTGGTGACGACGACGCCCCGGTCGTCGAGCTCCTCGCGCAGCGCCCGTCCGAACGACTGCACGAACGACTTCGACGCCGCGTACGTCGCGTACAGCGGACCGGGCATCGTCGCGGCCACCGAGGCGGTCAGGAGCAGCCGCCCGCCGCCTTCGGCGACCATCCGCAGGACCACGGCCTTGGCGAGCCGGACGGTGCCGGTGACGTTCAGCTCGACCACTCGCAGGTCGTCGGCCAGCGGCACCTCGTCGAACCGGCCGTGGGCCCCCACCCCCGCGTTGAGGCAGGCGACGTCGAGCCGCCGCTCCAGGGCGTCGAGGGAGCGCACGAGCTCCTCGACGCCGTCCGCGGTGGCCAGGTCGCACCGCACGGCGTGCACCACGCCGCCGGCGCCGCCCAGGTCGTCGGGCAGCCGGTGGACGGACTCGTCCTCCGCGGCGGCGAGGACGTCGTGACCGCGGGCCAGGAGCTGGCGCGCCAGCTCCAGGCCGATCCCCGACGAGGCGCCCGTGACGAGGGCCAGGGGGCGGGTCGAGGTGGTCTGCGGTGCGTCGGTCGGCTCGCTCATCATCCGCTCCTCACGTCGTGCCGTGCGTGCTCGTCGCCGGGGTGACGGCGCCCTCGAGGTGCACCGCCTTGAGCACCGTCATCTCGCGCAGCAGGTCCGGGCCGTACCCGGCCCCGCCGCCGCTGTCGCCGCGCGGGTCGGCCGAGCCGCCCGGGGCCCCACCGAAGACGGCGTTCACCTTCACGGTGCCGACGTCCAGCCGGTCGGCCGCCGCCAGCGCCCGGCCCACGTCGGGTGTCAGCACGGTCGCGGCCAGGCCGTACCGGCCGCCGCCGGCCAGGTCGACGGCCTCGGACAGGTCCCGGACCCGCCGCACCGCGGCCACCGGCCCGAACGTCTCCTCCTGCATCACGGGCATGTCGTCGGTGCAGCCGTCGAGGACGGTCGGTGGCCAGAACGCCCCCGGGCGCTCCAGGCGGCGGCCACCGGCCAGGCACCGTGCCCCTGCGGCGACCGCCTGCTCGACGTGGCCGGCGACGACGGCGAGCTGCTCGTCGTCGACGAGCGGGCCGAGGTCCGTCGCCGGGTCGGACGGGTCGCCGACGACCATCGCCCCCGCCCGCTCGACGAGGGCGTCGAGCAGGGCGTCGGCGACGTCCTCGTGCACGTACACCCGCTCCACGGACGTGCACAGCTGGCCGGTGTTCGTGAACGCCCCGACGGCCACCTGCTCGGCGGCCCACACGGGGTCGACGCCGGCGTCGACGAGCAGGGGGTCCTTGCCGCCGTTCTCCAGCAGCACCCGCGCACCCCGGGCACCCGCCACCCGGACGACGGCGCGCCCGGAGGCGGTGCTGCCGACGTGGGCGACGAGCGCCACCCGCGGGTCCGCGACGAGCGCGGCGCCCGTCTCGCCGTCGCCGTTCACGACGTCCAGCACCCCGGGGGGCAGGTGCTCGGCGACGCGGCGCGTCAGCTCCCAGCCCGGCCGGGCGCTGCGCTCCGAGGGCTTGTGGACGACGGTGTTCCCGGTCACCAGCGCCGCGGCCAGCAGGCCGGCCGCGGCGGGGTAGGGGTCGTTCCACGGGGTGATCACGGCGACGACGCCGCGCGGCTCGCGTCGCACGACGTCCACCGCCGTGCCGGCGCCGGCCAACGTGCGACCGGCGTCGGCGAGGCCCGTCACGGCCGCCTCCTCGAGCAGGTCCGCCGCCACCTGGGCCGACTCCGTGGCCTGACCGAGCAGGCGGCCCGTGGTCGAGCACAGCAGGCTGCCGAGGTCGTCGGCCGCCTCGCGCACGGCGGCCGCGGCCGAGCGCAGCGCCGCGGCCCGCTCGGCGGGCGGGGTGGCGCGCCAGGCCGGCCAGGCACGGGTGGCGGCGTCGACGG